>JAITPZ010000072.1 GCA_031289165.1 Synergistaceae bacterium | reverse complement strand
CACGCCGGTTTTTTTCAGGATCTCCCCCCTGCCGGCGCCCTCCTGCAGCATCTTCCGCGCCGCCGCCCGATTGATCCCGAAGAGTCTGCGAAGATGCCGGACGCTCAAAAGCACGTCGGGCTTTTCCTGCGAAACCGCGGCGTTTGCATCCGGCATCGCCTGTGTATTCATCGATTTTTCCCCGGAGTTTTCCCGACGGACCCCTGGGTCAGGCGGTCCAGGATGATGGCGACGAATACGATGGAGATGCCGGGCATCAGGGCACGTCCCATCTCCGTGCGGTTGGTGGCGACCAGAATTTCCATGCCCAACCCGTTGGCGCCGATCAGGGCGCAGGTGACCACCATGCCCATCGCCATCATGATGGTCTGGTTGACCCCCGTCATGATCGTGGGCAGCGCCTGGGGAACCTGGACGTTGAAAAGAAGCTGCAGCCGGGTGGAGCCGAAGGCGATTCCCGCTTCGACGACCTCCCTGTCCACGTGCCGTATCCCGTGGCTGGTCATGCGGATCATCGGCACGACGGAGTAGATCAGCGTCGCCATGACGGCGGGGGTCTTGCCCACGCTGAACAGCATCGCCGCCGGAATCAGATAGACGAAGGACGGAATCGTCTGCATGAAGTCCATAAGGGGTTGCATGACCGTTTCGACCTGGCGGTTCATGGCGACCAGAACGCCCAGAGGAAAGCCCAGCAGGAGCGCCAGCGTCACGGAGACCACGATGATGGAAAGCGTCTGGAGCATCAGGGCCCACAGCCCGAAACTTCCAATGAGAAAGAGCATCGTGCCATAGAGAACCCCAATCCCCCACCTGCGGCTCGCCCTGTAGCCCGCCCAGACCACCAGCAGAATCAGAACCCACCAGGGGATCATTCCCAGCAGCCCCTCGATTCCGTTCAGCATCCGGACCGTAAAGCTCCTTATCGCGGCAAGCGAGGCGCGGTGATTGCGGCTGAAGTGCCGTATGGCATCGTCGATGGCGCTGCCGGGGTTGAAGGTCAATTGTTCGGGGAACTTTAAAATCCACTCGCCCATGCGCTCACCGCCCGTTCAGTGCGTCGCGCACCTTCTTCGCCCGCTCCGGAGTCAGCCATTCGTCCAAAACCGCATCGTGCGCCTTCAAAAACCACACGACCGTCGCGGCGTGGCTCTCCTTCGTCTCCTCCAGGCGCGCCAGAGCCTCGGAGACGAGAGCGGAACCCGTCCTGTACTTTTTGAAGAAGTCGAGAAGCCCCGGGGCCTTTTCGGGAAAATGTCCGCCGCAGACGATGCGAAGGGCCTGTTTCGGAATCTCGCACGCGCCCTCGCGGTAGAGTTTGGGATCGTAAGGGGCATCGCCCAGCAGGACCACGTCCAGCTTCCCCGTGACCCACGTGGGCTCGTAGCAATACCCCACCCACGGTTCGCCCAGGTTGTACGCGCCGGCCAGAGACGCGAAAAGCACGGCCTCGCTGCCCACCCGGAAGTAGTTGTACCCCTCGTTCAACCCGTAATACTCGTACTTTTTGTACAGAACCTCATCGATCATCCATCCCGGAATCGCCCCGTAAATGCGGCCCCGTCCGGGATCTTCGGAATCCTCGAACACGTCCGCGTACCTGACGAGATCCGCCACGTTTTTCAGGTCGGGAGTCATGGGCTCGATGCCACGCGCAGGGTCGCCCTCAATCATGTAGCGGGGGACGTAAAACCCCTGCGCGCTGTCGGGAACCAGAACCCCGAGGGGGACGATGTCCTTCCGGGCGACGTCGTCCTCATAGGTGGCGACATTGTCCGTCCAGCTTTCGATGTCGAGGTCCACGTCCCCGTTGATCATGGCCTGCCAGTTCAGGGTGGACGACCCGGTGGAAAACTCCACTTCGTAGCCCTCGAATGCGTTTTCAACTATGAATTTCGCAAGCTCGTTGTGGAACATCTGGCTGTCCCACTGATTGTTGGTAAAGACAATTGTTTGGGGCGCGGCAGCGGCGGAAAACGCCGATCCCGACAGCAGCATGGCGGATAAAAAGGCAAAAAACGCACGCGTCGTTTTTCCGAGCATGAAGTTCAACTCCTTTCGAATTTTCGCCTCCTGGGCGAACACGATTGTGACGATTAAGGCCTCCTTTCATTTTCTGACAAATATGTTTAAAAATATCCTTAAATGAGGTTGCTTGTCAAGTCTGATCGAAATTCGACCGAATTAAAACCTTCCCGGGGCGTCTTTAGCAGGAATGGGCCGCGATGGCGTTATGACGCTTGACGATATTCATTTTCGATTTTATACTGCATCCTCAGGTTATCAGAACAGCTATCAGTACCAGGTCTTAAATTGAACTGGAGGCGTTTTGGATTAAGTCCGAAAAGAGGCATCGTCAGGATCGTCTGGCTCGACTGCTTGACAGCAATCCGATGGCAACGGATCGGGAACTCGCCGCCCTGCTCGGGGTGAGCGTCGGTACCCTGCGCCTGGATCGCGCTCTCATGGGCGTGCCCGAGCTTCGTGAACGCGTCCGACGCATGGCACAGGAGGCGGGGAGCAAGCTGCGCTCTCTCAGCCGCAGTGAGATCGTGGGCGACCTGCTGGAACTCGAGCCCAATCGTTGGGCCCTTTCGGTGCTTCGGACCACACGGGAGATGGCCTTTCGCACTACGGACATTTTATGGGATCACTACATCTACGCTCAGGCCAGTTCCATCGCCATCGCCGCGATCGAGGCGGCCGTCGTGATCATCGACTCGATGCGCGGCGAGTACAAGGGACACGCCCGAATCGGGGACGTCCTGGTCGCCAGGGCTAAGGTGGGCGTCGGCAGGGACAACCGCTATATCGTCAGCGTGCGAACCCGCGTCGGGGAAAAGGAAATCTTCGTGGGACGCTTTATCACCGAGGTTCTGGACGCGGAGACGACCTGACGCCAAACGCGGAGCGGAGCCTCTCTTTCTGTAAATCTGACGAGGCGTTTCGACGGGGTGAGAGATAGTTTGTTTGCGCGTTTCAAAAATCTGCCTGAAGGGAGATTCGTTTCCCGCGGAGCATGTTCGCGCGGAGGAAGGCTGCATACTATGAAAAACTTGACCATAGCGCTTGATGCGATGGGCGGCGATCACGCCCCACAGGAGATTTGCCGGGGCGCGATCATGGCCTGCAGAGATCACGCGGATCTCGATATTATCCTGACGGGCGACGGGGAAAAAATAAAACCCTGCCTGAGCGACGCTTCTTCGGAGGTTTTAAAGAGGATACGGATCGTACACGCCACGGAGGTTGTGGCCATGAGCGAACAGCCGACCATGGCGATTCGCAGAAAACGGGACTCCAGCATGCGCGTGGCGATGGAAATGGTGCGCGCCGGCGAGGCGCAGGGCTGTCTTTCCGCCGGAAACACGGGCGCGATCGTCGCGGGGGGGGTCCTTGTGGTCGGCAGGCTGCCGACGATCGATCGCCCTGCGCTGGGGGCGCCGATGCCCACCATAAATCGCTGGACGTTTCTTCTGGACGTCGGCGCCTCGGTGCGGTCGAAGCCCGTAAATCTCTATCAGTACGCTCAGATGGGCAACGTGTACTCGAAAAAGATTCTGGGCGTGGCGGAACCCGAGATCGCGCTTCTTTCCAACGGAACCGAGGAGATCAAGGGAGACGAGGTCGTCGCCGAGGCCCGCGAGATGCTGATGAAAAGCTCTTTGAACTTCAAAGGCTACATCGAGGGGGACGATCTGCCCTGGGGACGAGCGGATGTCGTCGTCTGCGACGGCTTTATGGGCAACGTCATCCTGAAGTTCGGCGAGGGGCTGATGCAGGGAGCCAGGTCGATCATCGACGAGGAGATGGGGCATCGTTTCCTTCCGAAGATAGGAATACTCTTCATGATTCCCATGGTTCGCGCGCTGTGGTCCCGCTTCAACTACGAAAAATACGGGGGAACGCCGCTTCTGGGGGTTAAGGGAACGGTCATAAAGGCTCACGGACGTTCAAAGGCTCCCGCCATTCTGGGAGCGCTCTCCGCCGCCCGAAACTTCATCATCAGGGACGGCGTGGGACAGATTCGTGAAGAACTCGAATGAGGCGTGGGGTGAGACGGGAATGGGAGAGGGAAATCGGATGAGAACGGGTCGCGTCTGCGAACTCCTGGGTACGGAATATCCCCTTCTGCAGGGGGCTATGGCGTGGGTCGCAAACGCCGCTCTGGCCGGGGCCGTCAGCAACGGAGGTGGGCTTGGCATCATAGCGGCCGGAAACATGCCCCCGGACATTCTGGAGCAGGAAATTCTGAAGGCCCGGGAGCTGACGGACTGCCCCTTCGGACTCAACATCATGCTGTTGTCCCCGACGGCCCCGGACGCGCTGGAGCTGGCCGCGAAACACCGGGTTCCGGTCGTGACGACTGGCGCGGGAAGCCCGGGAACAGTACTGAAACGCCTGAAACCTCTGGGGACGATCGTCATCCCCGTCGTCGCGTCCGTGGCGCAGGCCAAACGCGTCGAGAAACAGGGGGCGGACGCAGTCATCGCGGAGGGGATGGAGGCGGGAGGACACATCGGCGAGCTGACTACAATGGTTTTGGTCCCGCAGATCGCCGCGGCCCTTCGTATTCCGGTCATCGCCGCGGGGGGCATTGCCGAAGGTCGCGGCGTGCTCGCGGCCTTCGCGCTGGGGGCGGAAGGCGTGCAGCTGGGCACTCGTTTCATATGCTGCGAGGAGTGCACGGTCCACGCGAACTTCAAGCAGGCCGTGATCGACGCCCGCGACCGCAGCACCGCCGTCACGGGCATGAGCACCGGACATCCCGTGCGGTGTCTGCGCAACAGGCTGACCGGCGAGTTCGAAAAGCTTGAGGAACGTCATGCGTCGAACGAGGAAATAGAACGACTCGGCACCGGGAAACTGCGCAGCGGCGTTGTCGACGGAGATACCGAGTGGGGCTCTCTGATGGCCGGGCAGTCGGCGGCGATGGTGAACGACATCCTGCCCGCCGCGCAGATCATAAAGAACCTGTTCGCGGAGGCGGACGAAGTGTTGAATCGGATCTCCGGTTCAGGGAGGTGACCTGAGTTGAATTACGCGTTATGTTTCCCCGGGCAGGGAGCGCAGGAGGTCGGCATGGGCAGGGCCCTGTACGAATCCTTCTCCTCGGCCAGAGAGGTTTTCGACGAGGCCGACGATGCCCTGTCCATGAAGATTACCCGGATTATTTTCGAGGGGCCGGATGAGGAGCTGAAGCGCACCGCCATCACGCAACCTGCCATTATGACGACGAGCATCGCCGCGCTGCGCGTGCTGGAGGGAGAGATGGGAGTGAAGCTCGCCCCGTCCTTCGTCGCGGGACACAGCCTTGGGGAGTACACGGCGCTGGTCGCGTCGGGCGTGCTGCCCTTCCGTGACGCCGCGGAGCTGGTCCACAGACGCGGCGCCTGGATGCAGGAGGCGGCGCCCGAGGGCGTGGGCGCCATGGCCGCCATTATGGGGCTGGAGGCGGACGAGGTTGTGGCGGCCTGCGCCTCCGTCGCCCCTCAGATGGAATGTCAGGCGGCGAACTTCAACTCGCCGGGGCAGGTCGTCATCTCCGGACAGGCCGAGTTCGTCGAAAAGGCGATCGTCGCGGCGAGGAAAAAAGGAGCCAAAAAGGCGGTCATGCTGAACGTGAGCGCACCCTTCCACAGCCGCCTGATGATGCCGGCCGCCGAGAAGCTGCGGGCGCAGTTCGCGGTTTATGAGTGGAAGGAACCCCGGTGGCCGGTCGTCTGCAACGTCAGCGCCTCCCCCCTGACGTCGCCGGAAACGATCCGAAATGCCCTGTTCGAGCAGACCTGCAGCCCGGTTCGCTGGGCGGACTCCGTGATCAGGATGGCGGACGAGGGCGTGGATACCTTTCTGGAACTGGGGCCGGGGGAGGTTCTTTCCGGCCTGAACAAACGCTGCCGGAAGGGGCTTGCCGTCATGGCGGCGGGAACGCCCGAAAAGCTGGAACAGATGGCGAAAACACTGGTGAACGCCTGATGACCGCCACGGAAAATCGGCGCCTGGCCCTGGTTACCGGCGCCGGGAGGGGTATAGGGCGCGCCGTCGCTCTGACGCTGGGGAAGCGGGGGTTTAACGTCGCCGTAAATTATCGCAGCAGCGCGAAAGCGGCGGAGAACCTCTGCGGGGAAATTACCGCCTTCGGTGTCGAGGCGAGGGCCTTTGAGGCCGACGTCTCGAAGGCGGAGGAGGTCACGGCCCTCTTCAGGGCCGTCGAAGATTCGATGGGAACGGTGCGGGTCCTGATCAACAATGCGGGAATCACCCGCGACAACCTGCTGATGAGGATGAAAACGGACGAATGGGACGACGTCGTCGCCGCCAACCTGAACTCGGTCTTTTACTGCACCAGAGAGGCCATTCGGGGAATGGTGAAGGCGCGGTGGGGACGTATCGTCAGCCTCGCCTCGATAGTCGGGCTTGTCGGAAACGCGGGACAGGCCAACTACAGCGCAACCAAGGCCGGCATCATTGGCTTTATGAAGTCCGTGGCGCGCGAGTACGCCGCCAAAGGGATCACGGCGAACGTCGTCGCCCCCGGGTTTATAGATACGGATATGACGGGTGTTCTGAAGGAAAACGTCCGTGCCGCCATGCTGGGACAAATTCCCGTCGGGCGCATGGGCTGTCCTGAAGATGTCGCCGGAGCCGTGGCCTTTTTCGTGTCGGATGAAAGCAATTATCTGACAGGTCAGGTTTTAGCTGTTGACGGCGGCATGACAATGTGTTAAGGATATATCACTGTGCGGGGGGAGGGGGTGAATTTTATGAAGAAAGAAGATGTTCTTCCCAGGCTTAAGGAAATAATTGTGGATCGCCTTGACGTCGAAGAGGATCAGATCGTGCCCGAAGCGTCCTTCGTTGAGGATCTCGGCGCGGATTCGCTGGACATCGTGGAGCTGATTATGGGAATCGAAGAGGAATTCGACATCGAGATTCCGGATGAGGACGCTGAGAAGCTGACCTCCGTTGGCGAAGCGATGAATTACACCCTCAGCAAAATTGGACTGGACGAATAAGTTTTGCGGCGTTCCGGACACCGGGGGGAGGAAACATGCCTCCCCCCCTTTTTTTACAAACCGATAATTCAGGAGGAGTCTCCGGACTCCGAGGAGTGACACAGATAAATGAGAAGAGTAGTCGTTACGGGTCTGGGGCCTCTGAGCCCCATAGCGACCGGTAAAGATGCGTACTGGCAGGCCCTCAGAGAGGCTAAAAACGGAATTGGCCCGATCACCACGCTTAGCCCCGGCGATTGCCCCGTGACGTTCGGCGCGGAGATAAAGGATTTCAACCCCACACTCTGGATGGACGGCAAGGAGGCCAAACGCTCCGACCGCGTCATTCAGTTCGCGGTCGCCGCCGCCGGCATGGCGGTAAAGGACTCCGGCCTGGATACGACCGCGCTGGACCCCTACAAATTCGGGGTTTACATCGGAAGCGGCCAGGGCGGCATCGAGACGTCGTTCAACAGCTTCAAAACAATGATGGAAAAGGGCGCTAAAAGGATCAGCCCCTACTTTATCCCCATGATGATCAGCAACATGTCCACGGCCTACGTGGCCATAAGGTTCAGAGCGAAAGGGCCGAACCTGTGCGTCGTCACGGCCTGCGCCACCTCCCTTCACAGCATGGGAGAGGCGTACCACGCCATTGTGCGTGGCGACGCCGACGTAATCCTGGCGGGGGGGACCGAGGCCGCGCTTCGCGCCATCAGCATCGCGGGCTTCGCCTCCATGAAGGCGCTTTCCACTCGCCTGGACTCGCCGGAGACGGCCAGCCGCCCCTTCGACCTCAACCGCGACGGATTCGTTATGGGCGAGGGCGCCGGCGTGCTGGTTCTGGAGGATCTGGAACACGCGAAGGCGAGGGGCGCGCATATCTACGCCGAGTTCGTCGGTTACGGGACCTCCTGCGACGCGAGCCACATCACCGCCCCCGACGAGAACGCGGAGGGCGCGATCTACGCCACGAGGCGCGCGATCGAGATGGCGGGATGGAAACCCGAGGATGTCGATCACATCAACGCCCACGGGACATCGACACCGCTCAACGACAGGACCGAGGCCCTGATGATCAATTCGATCTTCGGAGCGCACACGAAGAACATCGTCGTCACCTCCACGAAGTCGATGATCGGCCACTGCCTGGGGGCGGCGGGCGCGCTCGAGACCATCGCGACGCTGCAGGCCATCGAGCAGGGCTACGTGCATCCCACTCTGAACTACGAGACCCCGGATCCGGCGTGCGACCTGAACATCGCGACGGGCAGGGGCGTGGAAAAACCGATCGAAAGGGCTCTGGTGAACAGTTTTGGCTTTGGCGGACATAACGGAGTACTCGCCTTCCAGAAGTACGCGTAACCCCTCGGAACCCGCGGCGCCGGACACCTGCGCTTCCGCGCTGCGCTCCTTTCAGGAGAGGCTCGGATATTTTTTTCGCGACAGAGAGCTTCTGCACACGGCTCTCTGTCACGCTTCATACTCCAACGAACAGGGCTTGGCGGAGAGCAACGAGCGCCTCGAATTTCTGGGCGACTCCGTGCTGGGGCTGGCGGTGGCTCACGCGCTCTACGAGGCGCGTCCCGGCGCAACGGAGGGGGAACTCTCGGCCGACAGGGTGGATTTCGTCTGCCGGGACGCGCTCGTATCCTGGTCGGAGAGGCTGGATCTCACGTCCGTGCTTCTGAAGGGAAAGTCCCTGAAGGGCGCGACGCCACCGTCTATCTACGCCGACGCCGTGGAGGCGCTGCTCGGCGCCGTGTATCTGGACGGGGGCTTCGACGCCGCCGTGCGCGTGATTCGACGCCACCTCGTCGCCTCGGACAGAAATTCGTCCCTCGACGGCGGCTCGCGGGACGCCAAATCGAGCCTTCAGGCCCTTCTGCAGGGAGAAGCCCTGGGGCTGCCGCGGTACGAGATCGTTTCGGTGAAGGGGCCCTCCCATGCGCCCCGGTTCTGCGTACGGGTGTTCGCCGCCGGAAGAACGTGGTGCGCCGAGGGAGGGAGCCGCAAAGCCGCGGAGCTGGAGGCCGCGACTCTGGCCCTGTCGGCCCTGACTTTGCCGGCGGAACAGGAGCGGGAATGCGGAGAGAGATGAATCAGGCGCCACTCCCGAGGGCGATAAGAGCGAGGACGAAAATAGAGGCGCTTCTCGTGACGCTACTGCTCGTTTTCGCTGCGGAGGCACAGGCGGCCGCGGTCCTGAACGTCACCGTCACTTCTCCGTGGCTGGGGATTCTCGTGAACTTCATCGGCGGCGTGAACGTGAAGGTCACCGCGATACAGGACTGGAACGACGATGGCGAGCTGGTCCGCCGCATTCGCGCCCGCAACCTTCAATCGCTGCCCGCCGACGCGCTGATCCTGGCCTTCGACTTCCGCGACGCGAAATGGCTGGGCCTGCCCTTCGAACAGTACAAAAGCTACCATTCCCTCTACAGCGAACTACCCCTCGGGGAGGATCGGATCGACGCGTCCCTGTCGGACCCCTCCGTCGTCCCCTTCATCGCCCAGCGCGTCCTGACGGTGCTGGCCGACTGGGACCCGGGCAACTACCCCTACTACCAGCGCCGGCTGGCGGAGCTGCAGGCGCGCCTGTACAGCTCGATACTCGCGGGACGCCAGATGCTGAAGGACCAGTCCGTCTACGATCTGACGGGACACAGCAGCGCCCTTCTGCAGGCGGCGGGATGCAGACTGATTCGCCCGTCCTCCGAGGAATGGGCGGCTTGGAACGCGTGGAAGGAAATCCCGCTCCTGACGGCAACTGTCTCACGTCAGGCCGAAAACAGGACGGCCGTCGTCATCGACTACTCGACGCCGAAGGCGATACGCAGCTCTCTGGCGTCGAACCCCGCCGTCTTTCTCTTCATACGCCCCAAAATCGACCAGGACTACCCCTCATTCCTGCACGACCAGTACATCTCGCTGTGGAGCAAAATCACCTCGCGTCCCCTCCCCCCTCCGACACGGCGACGTTGAACCCCGAGCGGACACAGAGGAATACGCTCAGGCCTGCCGGCCCGGAAGAACCTCCTCCAGCTTTTCTTGGATCGCCCCGTAGTCGAGCTCCTCGAACCGGGCCCTGAGCCACTCGACCAGCTCGCCGCCCGATTCGTACTCGTATCGCTCAAGTTTCGTCAGGATCTCATCCATCGCCAGGGACCTGAAGTGTCGGTCCGCCTCCAGCAGCTCGTCCAGAAGCGCGGGGTCCGGCGTGGTTGCCCGCTCCCTTTTCTCGCCCTCCGCAGCCGCCAGAAGCTCCTCCAGTTCGGAAAGCAACCTCTCCACAGAGACAATGAAGGCCTCTCCCCTTACGACTATCGTCCTGGAATCGCCCTCCCGGGCCGCCCTCTCGAGAAATTCCGCCTCCTCCCCGATCATGGCCGCGCAGATGCCGTAGCTCGCCCCTTTCAGGCCGTGTACCGCCATCGCGTAATCGTTCAGGTCGTCATTCGCCGCCCGGCGCATCTTCGACAACAGCTCCGGCGTGTGCGTCACAAAGGAACGAAGAATGCCCAGCCA
>JAITPZ010000045.1 GCA_031289165.1 Synergistaceae bacterium | reverse complement strand
CCAGTTGGTGTGGAAAAATTTTCCGCGCGGCGCGTCCGTTCTCTCGTAGGTATGCGCCCCGAAATAATCGCGCTGCGCCTGCAGCAGGTTCGCGGGCAGGCTCTCCGTCGTGTAGCCGTGGAAATAGTTCAGGGACGCGGAGAGCGCCGGGGCGGGAACGCCGTGCCCCACCGCCTCCGCAACCACGTTACGCCAGCCTTTCACGCGCCCCGTTATGCTCTCCCTAAAGAAGGGATCCAGCAGAAGGTTGGTCAGGTTCGGGTCCCTGTCGAACGCCTCTTTGATCTTTCCCAGAAACGCGGAGCGAATGATGCAGCCACCCCGCCACATCAGCGCGACGCCGCCATAGTTCAGATTCCACTTGTACGTAGCCGCCGCGGCGCGCATCAGCGCGAAGCCCTGCGCGTAGGAGACGATCTTCGCGGCGTAGAGCGCGTGGCGGATGTCCTCCACAAACGCGGCCCTGTCCCCGTCGAAGGCGATGGGCTGCCTCGGATAGGCAGCACTTGCGCTTACCCGCTCCTCCTTCATCGCGGAAAGGCAGCGCGCGTAGACCGCCTCGCTGATCAGAGTCAGGGGTACACCCTCGTGCAGCGCGGTGATGCTCGTCCACTTTCCCGTTCCCTTCTGCCCCGCCGTGTCCAGAATTTTATCCACAATGGGCGCGCCATCCGCGTCCTTATAGCCCAGAATGTCGCGGGTGATCCCGATCAGGTAGCTGTCGAGTTCCGCCGCGTTCCAGGCGGCGAACGCCTTCTGTATCTCCTCCGCCGTCATGCCGGGAATATCCCGCATCAGATGATAAGCCTCGCAGATCAGCTGCATGTCGCCGTACTCGATGCCGTTGTGCACCATCTTCACGAAGTGCCCCGCGCCGTTCTCCCCTACCCAGTCGCAGCAGGGAGAGCCATCCTCCACCTTCGCGCAGATCGACTGGAATATGGGCTTCACCAGCGGCCAGGCTTTTGGCGAGCCGCCCGGCATCATCGAGGGCCCTTTCAGAGCGCCCTCCTCGCCGCCGGAGACCCCCGTGCCGATATAAAGCAGCCCCCGGCTCTCCACGTACGCCGTGCGCCGAATAGTGTCCGTGAACTCCGAGTTGCCGCCGTCGATGATGAGGTCGCCGGGCTCCAGAACCTCCAGCAATTGTTCGATAAAGGCGTCCACGGCCTCGCCCGCCCGAACGAGCAGCATGACCCTTCTCGGACTCTCCAGCTGCTCCGCCAGCTCCTTCAGCGAATAAGCGCCCACGATGTTCCGGCCCTTCGCGCGGCCCTCCGCAAAATTCCGCACCTTCTCCACCGTGCGGTTGAATACCGCCACGCGAAAGCCCCTGCTCTCCATGTTCATCACGATATTCTCGCCCATGACGGCGAGACCGATGAGACCGATATCCGCTTTTTTCATGTCGCTCCCCCGTTATTTACATATGAGGCTCCGCCTCAAACTCCGTCAGGGGTCGTGGACCCCTGAACCCCAATATTTTATCGTTTTACTCTTGCGTTGCCCTCGTAGATGCTCCAGACCTGCTCCTCGTCCGCGGGCAGGCCGTAATCCTGCTCCATAGTCGCCACCATCGCGCCGGAGGCCCATCCGAACTGTACCCATTTTTCGGGCGTCCAGTTCCTCAATATGCCGTACAGAAGGCCGCCGGTAAAGCCGTCGCCACCGCCGATGCGGTCAAAAACAGCTATGGAGCGCGGCTCCACAACGTGCCACGTTCCTTCCGCGCGCATGATCGCGCCCCACATGTGCTCGTTGGCCGAAACCACCTGCCGGAGCGTGGTCGCGAACACCCGCACGTCAGGATATTTCTCGGCCGCTCGGCCGATCATCTCCTGGAAGCCCTTCATCCCTCCGACAAGATCCTTTCCGCCCGCCTCCGGACCCGCGATGCCGAGACTGAGCTGGAAGTCCTCCTCGTTCCCTATCAGCACGTCCGAGGTGGCGGCAATTTCATGAAAGGCGGCGGCAAGCTCCTTCTCCCGGTCCTTCCAGAACGACGCCCGATAGTTCAGGTCAAAGGAAATCCGCGTGCCGTGCTTTTTCGCGACCCGCACCAGCTGCAGGCAAAACTCGCGGCTCTCCGGGGAAAGCGCGGCGATCAGGCCGGAAAGGTGCATGATCTGCACCCCCTCTTCGCCGAATAACCGGTCCACGTCGAAATCCCCGATCGCGAGCGTGCGCCCAACCTCTCCCGCGCGGTCGTTATGCACGCGCGGTCCGCGCGGCCCGTAGCCGCTGTCCGCGATGTTGAACTGATGCCGATATCCCCACGGGCCTCCCTGCGGCACGTCCCGTCCCTCGTACGCGATGTTGCGGCTTCTGAGGTCGTCCTTTATGAAGCGCGCCACGGGGCTGTCCTTTACAAACGTCGTGAGCACCTTCGTCGACAGGCCCAGAGACGCCGAAATGGAGAGCACGTTGCTCTCGGCGCTCGTGGCCTGCATACGAAACGTGTCCGACGTGTGCATCGGCTGCCGGTTGACGGGCGTGATACGCACGCCCATGCTCGTCGGCGTCAGCAGGTTGTATTTGCAGTTTCCCTTCATTTCCATCGTTCGTTGCCTCCCGAAATTTTGGTGTTTGATCAGGCCACCCGGTCGATCGCAGCGAAGGCGATAAAGTTGAAAATGGCGACGGGGACCGTTTGGGGGACCGTTTGGGTCTCGTTGCTCGCAAGTATAATCGAAAGCAATGTGAAAAGGACACCCTCTTTCGAAGGCGCCCTTTCATCATTGTCCTTATTTTGAATTTCGCGCTCGTTCAGGCCTGCGATTTTTCGGGTACATGCAAAGGGCCGCTGTCGGTGACGATGTTTTTCTTCCGCTCGTAGGAGGAGATCATGTACTCCCCCGACATCGTCAGGCACTTCACGGGACAGATCTCCGTGCACTGGGCGCAAAAACAGCAACGGTCATTGTGAATGACGATCTTCTTTTCCTCCGGTTGATAGTCCGTGGCGTTCGCCGGGCAGACCCTGACGCAGAGCCTGCAGCCGATACATTTACTCCTGTCGTAGTTGAGCCTGCCGCGGAAACGAGGCCCCACCGGCACGGGGGGGTTGATCGAGGCGCCGGGACCGGTCAGGGCCTCCGTCAGAGAGGGGGGCATGTGCCTCGCCGGGAATGGGTTGGTCGCGATGCGCGAAAAAAACTGCTTTACGAGCTGCGGCAATATGCGTGTGATCATTGGGCTCCCTCCCCTATCTCGCGATGACGTCGATGGAAAGCAGAATCATTCCGGCGATGGACAGCCCCGCGACCTTCATGATGTAAAACTGCGAGGCCTGCCAGATCTTGAGACGGCCGAAGGTCGTGCGCATAACCGTCACGAAGAGCATCTGAACGACGAATACCTTGACCCAGAAGAACAGAAAGTCGAAGATCGCCACGATAAAACCGCCGACTCCGAGGAGGCTCGCGAGCGAGACGGGCACGAACAGACTCGTCATGAATGCCGCCATGGCAAAGGGACGCAACGCGAAGGTGAGCTTGAACAGGGCGAGATTGACGCCGCTGTACTCGATAATGAGTCCGTCGAGAATCTCCGTTTTAGCCTCGGGAATATCCATCGGCCCCTTCCCGAGCTCGCCCGGAACGACCAGCACGAGAGAAAGGAACAGGCACGACAGACCGATGACCCCCGTCTTTCCGACGACCTTCCAGATTGACATTGACGCAAAGGTCTCGAGGCTGAAAGGCGCACCCGGCATCCCCTGCCTCCAGGCCACCCAGGCCATGGTGCAGACCACGATCGACAGGGGAAACTCGTAGCTCATCATCAGGGTGATTTCACGCCCCGCGCCGATGGACGCCAGGGGATTTCCGCTGGCAAAACCGCCGATGGCCATGAGAAGAGCGCTCATCGCGAGAAGATAGACGATCAGCACCATGTCGCCCTCCGTCCCCAGAACGGCCGGGAAGGACCCCGTCGGAATGTAAAGAAAGATCATGAGCGTCGTGACGAGAGCCATCCACGGGGCCGTCATGAAGAAAATTCGGGACGCCCTGCGGGGAACGATGTTTTCCTTGCCCATAAGCTTCAGGATGTCGTACACCGGCTGCAGCAGAGGAGGCCCGTAACGACGCTGCATCTTCGCGCTGACGATGCGATCGATTCCGTCGAACAGAAGGGCCAGAACCACCATCAGCGCGGAAAGAGCCGCGCCCGCAAAAATCTTCAAAAACAGGATGAACACAGAGGTCATTTCCCCACACCTCCTCCGGCTGCATGTTTTGACTTAAGGTCGAGGGTTTTCTGACGGGAACGATTCACCAGCTCCGTTTTCGTGACGATCCCCCGTTCCCTGCCGTCCGTGACCATCATTCGCTCCATACAGGAAATGCAGGGATCGATGCTGTTGATGATCAGGGGCGCGTCGGCCAGCTCGTTGCCGCGAAACATAATGGGCCACGAAACCGCGTTCGCGTAGGTCGGCGCCCGCACCTTCCACCAGAGGACGTTGTCCTCTCCCCCTTTGAGCGAGACGATATGCGTGTCGTCGCCGCGAGGCGCCTCGATGATGCCCCACCCCGTCCCCTCGGCCTTTTTCAGGGAGGCCAGAACCTTGTTGGGATTCGGTTCGGCGACGAACGGGCCCTCGGGCAGTCCGTCGAGAACCTTCTCGATAATGTCGAGGGACTGATAGACCTCGAGCACGCGAACGGCAAAACGATCAAGAACGTCGCCGTATGCCTTTCCAAAATAATCCTGAGGCACGACGGGCTCGACCTCGAAGTCCGCGTACGCCTCGTAGGGCGAGCTTTTACGCAGGTCAATCCTCAGTCCGCTGGCGCGGGCCGTCGGACCGACGGCGCTGTAGCGAACCGCGTCGTCCCGCGTCAGCACCCCGACGTTCCTCATGCGCGCCTGCGCCACGGGATCCTCCATGACGATATCCCTGAACGGCGTGAACTCCCTGCGATAATATCGAACCATCCCGCGCAGCGCCTTCTCCAGCTCGGGCGTGACGTCCCAGCGCACACCCCCGAAAGTGGCGACGCCGTAGTTGACGCGGTTCCCCGTGAGCAGCTCCAGCACGTCCATGACGCGTTCGCGCATCAGCATGCCCAGGTGAAACGCGGAGTCGAAGCCTATGGTGTAACAGGCCACGCCCGCCCACAAAATGTGGGAGTGAACGCGCTCCAGCTCCAGAACGAGGCTCCGAATGTACTGAGCGCGGATCGGAACGCCGATCTGAGCCAGATCCTCGACCGCGCGAATGAAACACATGACATGGCTGAACGAGCAGATGCCGCAGATGCGCTCCGAAAGATAGATGACCTGGATGGGGTTGCGCTCGCGCGCCATGAACTCGATACCGCGATGGATCGCGCCCGGGCGCACCCGCGCGTTGACGATGCGCTCTCCCTCCAGTTCGAGCCACGCCGTGACCGGCTCCTTCAGGCCAACGTGCACCGGGCCAACCGGTATTGTATAGGTTGTCGACATTTGATCTTCCTCCTGCTGGTCCGAATCGGCGCGGGCTAGTTCAGCTCCCGAACGTTTTCGGGGGCCGGTCCGGCGCTATCGCGTCGCCAGGGTTTGATTTCCTCGTTCCAGTCCTCCGGAAGGAAGACCAGCGCGGTGTTCGGCAGACCGACAAACTCGACCCCGAACATCTCCCGTATTTCGCGCTCACTGTACTCCGACCCGGGAAGGAGGTCGAAAATCGAGGGAACGGAGAGATCGCTTTTCGGCGCCCGAATGGAAACGGTCAGCCCCACGCGCCCCTGACGCACCCGCTGGAAAAGCGACAGATGATAGTTGAGCACGATCGCGTCTTCCTGCCCCTCCTCTCCTCCG
>JAITPZ010000253.1 GCA_031289165.1 Synergistaceae bacterium | reverse complement strand
AGCCTGTGCTGATTCTCTCTGACGAGGTCGTCGGGCACATGCGGGAGAAGGTGACGAAGCGGGATCCGAGTAAGCTGAAGATCGAAAATCGCGTCCGCCCGTCCGTTCCGCCCGACAGGTTCACGCCCTACGAGCCGAATCCCATGACCGGAGTTCCCGCCATGGCCTCCTTCGGGGACGGCTACACCTGGCACGTTACGGGGCTGACCACCGGCGAGTGGGGGTTCCCGACCAGCAATCCGCCGGAGATCGAGAAGAAGATGCTGCGCCTGATGAGCAAGGTCGAGCGCGCGCGCGCCGATATCGTCGCGTACGAATCGGAGCATATGGACGGCGCCGACATCGTCGTCGTGGCCTACGGCAGCGTCGGACGATCGGCTCTTCGCGCTGTCCGGGACGCGCGTAAACGAGGTATCCCGGCGGGCTTCTTCCGCCCCATCACCCTCTGGCCCTTCCCCGGCGAGGAGCTGGCGAAGATGGCCCTTGGCTCCCGAGTCGTTCTGGTCCCCGAGCTGAACTGCGGACAGATGGTTCTCGAGGTGGAGCGCGTCATCAGGGGGAGAAGCGAGGTTCGCGGGATCAACCTGGTGAACGGAGAACTCTTCCAGCCCGCGGAGATCGGGCGAGTTATCGAGGAGGTGGCCTAGGTGCCGAATACGGAGGTTTTAAGCTGGATCAGGACGCGATTTATGCCGCACATCTGGTGTCCGGGCTGCGGACACGGCATCATCATGCACGCGCTCATCCGCGCGCTGGTGGGGCTGGGGATGGATAAGACCAAAACGGTGGTCGCCTCGGGCATCGGCTGCTCCAGCCGTATGGCGGGCTACATCAACGCCTGCACGCTGCATTCCACACACGGGCGCTCACTGGCCTTCGCGACGGGCATCAAGATGCACAACCCCGGCCTCACGGTCGTGGACATCATGGGCGACGGAGACTGTTCCGCCATCGGCGGCAACCACTTCATCCACGCCTGTCGTCGCAACATCGACATCACCGCGATCATCATGAACAACAACATTTATGGCATGACCGGAGGGCAGGCGAGTCCGACGACACCCATCGGCTCCTGGGCCTCCACGACGCCCTACGGCGCCATCGACCCCTCGTTCGACCTCTGCAAACTGGCGGAGGGAGCCGGGGCCTCCTACGTGGCGCGAACCACCATCGCCAACCCCAAACAGGCGGAGACCTACATCATGAACGGCATCCGAAAGAAGGGCTTTTCGGTCGTCGAGATCGTCACGCACTGCCACACCCAGTTCGGGCGCAAAAACGATCGCCGCCTGCCCCTCGACAACTACAACTTCTTCAAGGAGGCCTCCGTTCCCCTGACGAAGGCAAAGACCATGTCGGCCGAGGAACTGGCGGGCAAACTGGTGTGCGGTGAATTTGTGGACCGGGACGTGCCGGAGTACACGGAGCAGTACGGCAAGGTTATCGAAAGCGCGCGAAAGAGGGGATAGGACATGACGGGCAGTGAGAGATTTGAAATTCGCATCGCGGGGTCAGGCGGCCAGGGCGTCATCCTTGCGACCGAGCTGATTGGCCAGGCCATCACCCTTTACGAGCAGGGCCTCTACGTCGTCCAGTCCCAGGCCTACGGCCCGGAGGCGAGGGGTGGAAAGTCGAAGGCCGAGGTGGTCATCTCCCGTGAACCCATCGATTACCCCAAGGTAATGGCCCCGAACCTGCAGGTGATTCTGACCCAGGCTGCGGCCACGGAGTTCGCGCCTGACACGACGCCGGGAGGACGCATCGTGTACGACGACTTTTTTGTCACCGAACTGCCGGGGATCACCACGTCCTACGGCGGCGGGAGCGTGGAGGATTCCGGACGGCAAATCGACGCGCGCATCTACACGCTGCCGATCGTGCGCACGGCCCGCGACAAGCTCGCTCGGGAGATCGTGACCAACATGGTGGCGCTGGGCTGCGTGGGACGCGTTCTGGACCTGGACCACATCGCCTCGTCCGATGCGCTTCGCAAGGCGATTACCGACCACTTCCAGGCGCCGAAGCTCGTGGATCTGAACATCCAGGCCTTCAACGAGGGCTACGAGCTTTTCCGGCAGAGTCCTCTTCCGTAGGTCCGCCGAAAAGCCGGGAAAGTTTTTCCCGAACTGCACGCATTAAAGAGGGAGGCGATTTTCGCCTCCCTCCAAATCTTTCCGCCATTCATCTGCACGCGTGAAAATCGACGGGTTTACGAAGGTTATGGGCATCGAAACGAACAGGGGAGGGCCACGACGCATTTGCCGCACACGCTGGCTCCTTTTTCGATTTCGTTTTTGTGGCACATTTCGCCGCACCTCCATCGGTCGAATCCCTCGGGCGTCAGGGCTTCGGCCGGGCAGCGAGCGACGCAGAGGCCGCAGGTCCCGTTCCGTCTGTACAGGCACCTTTCTCCGGAGACGACGGCGTCGTGAGCGAGGGGCAGGTCGGCGATCACGGAGAAAAACCTTCCGGTGCAGCCCTGTTCGGTAATCAGCATGTTGTTGAGCCCGAACGTCCCGTGCCCCGCGAGGCGCGCGACGTGCCTCTGCGACCAGCGGCTTTTGAGCACGTCCTTCAGGGTCCCGATGTTTTGGGGAACGGCGGCGCGATATCCCAAATCGTTTACGGCCTGCACCAGGTGGTCGTTCAGGTGCACCGCCATCTCGTTGGTGACGTTGTAGGCCCGTGCCCAGCCGTCCGACGCCCGCAGGCCATTCACGTTGCCCGCCGCGACCGACTCGGCGAACGGCAAAAAATACGAGATTACGGTCCGCGGGGCCGGAAGAAAGTCCTCGGGCATGAAGTGACTTTCCAGAACAATTCTTTTAAGGTCTCGGAACCCGGGATGCTCGGCGTCCGCGTACTTCACGCCGGGTGTTCTCCAGATGTTTTCCAGGCGGCGCCTCTCGCAGTAATCGCGTATGAAGAACCGCACCGCGTCCTCGATGATTCCCCTCAACCGCGCGTTTTCCGTCACAGGGCCTTTTCCTGTCTGTTCCTTCACTTTTTGCAGCGATACGTCGTTCCCGGGAAGGGTTGGGGAGGGGTTGCCGTTCCGACGCGAATTTCGTCGTTCGTCACGGAAAGCGAGCGCAGCGTGACGGGAATCCCCGATTTTGAAAAGTCCAGGGGCGGGTTGACCTTTTTGATCTCGCTGCGGATGGCGTCGGTCTGGTCGTCCCTGTTGACCCGGACGTTGGTGTCCACGAGCCAGATCTGCGTTCCGCTCCGCAGTTCGAGCCCGGTCGTGATCTCGAAGGTCGCCCTTATCCCGCTGTTGACGCTATAGACGCCGCTGAGGAAAAGAGACCCGGCGCGAAAGTCGACGTTCAGGTCGCGCCATTTTCGCGCGTTTTTGCCGCCTTTGGCCATGAAGATCCTGAGCGCGTTCTTCGCGTCCGCTTCCTTTAAGACGACCTCGACGTTGAAAAGTCCCTCCCATTTTTCCGGCCTGAAGGTTTTGATGTCGTTCGCGTCCCACTGGTCCGGCGGCGTCAGTTTCACGAGCGAGCCCGTCAGGGCGACGTCGTCCAGACGCCAGTCCGTACCCGCGGAAATTCCGTGCGCCCTGACGTAGATTCTCGACAGCGTTCCGTCGGGCGCGGGCGTCCCGCCAAAGACGACCTCGAGCGTCTCGGGCTTAAGCGTGTTGACCAGGGCCTTCACGAATTTTTCCTCCGCCGTGTTCGCGGGAAAATCCCCCGTCAGATCAGCGGCTGAGGCGATGGAACAGAACAGCAGTATAAAAGCCGTAACCGCGAAAAAAAATCCGCATCGCATTTTTCGCCACCTCGCATCAATAATTTTCGATGAATGACTTTCAAACAGGCGGTCTCCGTGAAAAAATTCTCGTATCAGAAGATTCGTGTCGCGCCTACATGACGCCCTTCCCGCCGTTGTCGCGGAGAATCGCGTCGCAGTGCCCGATGTGGTAGGACAGATGACCCGACAGAATCGCCAGCGTCATCACGTTGCTCATCGGCGCGCCCCAGCGGGAGCTGAAGCCCTCGTGGATCTGAGAGAGGGACGCGTCGTCGAGCGTGGCGATCCACGCGTCGACATCGGCCTTCCGCTGAGCCGACCATGCTTTGAGCTCCGCTTTGGTCGGCGTTACCTTCGGCTCCGCTTTGAAGGAGGCGACGTCCCCGCCCCAGGGGCCGGGCTTCGGAGTCCCGTCCTTCGGCATGAGGAAGAAGTCCACGGCCGAAAAGCAGTGATAAAGCTGTTGCCAGAACACGAACCCTCCCGCCTTTTTACTCCACACGGAATCCGGACAGACCTCGATGATCTGATCCAAAAATTTCCATCCACTGTCGAAATTTCCCTTCAGCGCGTCCGTTATTGCTCTCAATGAAAACGCCTCCTTCAAATTTGTGGATCCCCAAATAATTGCATTCCCGTAAACGATAGGATACCGGACGTAAAATTGCAACTACAAAATTATGGGTTTAAGAAACTTTGGTTCATACCTCCGGGGCGGAATCGGCGATACGTTCGTTTGCTCTGTCGTGGAAGTCCGAACAAACTCGGAAAACGAGCCGATATGTTACAATAAACTTTCACATGCGAGCTGGAAGCGTCGCTATCATGGAGCTTTGGAGAGCGCAATGAACCTCGACGAAACGCGCAACGAAAAAACGCACTTCGGAAAAAAAATGCGCATTGATGGAATCGACGTCAATTATTACGATGGAGGTTCCGGGGACGCGGTGGTGTTTCTGCATGGATGGGGCTCCGACTTCGCGGTGTTTCGCCCCTTTCTGGACTGCGTGGCGGAGGACCGCAGGGTCTGTGCGCCGAACCTTCCGGGCTTTGGCGGTACTCAGGAGCCGCCCGCCGCGTGGGGAGTGGACGAGTACGCGGACTTCGTGACCGCGTTCCTGAAAGAACTGGGGATCGACGACGCGGTCCTGATCGGACACTCCTTCGGCGGCAGAGTCATTATCAAACTGGCGGCCAGGGACGCGCTTGCGTTTCGCATCTCCAAAATCATCCTGGTGAACGGCGCGGGCATCCGGCACAAAAGGACGATGAGGCAGAAAATTCGCCTTCTCGTCTATAAATGCGTCAGGAACGTTCTGTCGCTGTCCCTTCTCGGAAAAAAATTCCCCGGTCTTATCGAGGCCTGGCGGCGCAGAAACGGTTCGGCCGACTACCGCAACGCGTCCCCGCGAATGCGGGAGTGCTTCGTGAAGGTCGTGAACGAGGACCTGACGCCCCTTCTTTCCTCCATTCCGTGCCCCGCGCTGCTGATATGGGGCGAGAACGACCGGGAAACGCCCGTCGGCGACGCGAGAATCATGGAGCGCCTCATCCCCGACGCGGGCCTGGTCGAGCTGAAAGAGGCCGGACATTACTCCTTTCTGGACCAGCCCTTCGTGTTCGGAAAGGTGCTGGACTCGTTCCTCGGAATCAGGAGGACGTCATGACCGATATGTCCGTTTGGGAAATATCGATCATTTTTATTTTCCTGTTCAGTCATTGCTCCTGTACTTTGCACTGCCTGCACATGTTCCAGCTGAACTCCTATAAGGTTGGGGTCCAGCTTCGCTGGCTCGCGGGAAACTGGAAAGACTGGCTGAAAAGGAACGTCGTGGTGATGTGCTTCACTTTTATATACTGTGTGGCGCTGCCACAAAAATTGGCGTTGTATAAGATTGCCTTATGGTATTCCGCTCAGGTTTGTCTCATTAAATACCTGTGGCGGGAGAAATCCAAAAAGCCTCTGGTCTGTACGAATCGCGTTAAAAGAATGCTGGCGACTTACGCCGCCCTCATTGTCGCGACGGTGGCGGCGATTTTGCGCGTCGATGACCTCGATAAACAGGCGCTTTGCCTTGCGGCCGCGCACATGCTGGCGCCTGGTTTCGTCCTTCTGGCGAACGCGATCAACATGCCCCTTGAAAGGGCGATCAACCGCTGGTACATTCGGGATGCGAAGCGGATGCTAAGGGAGCACCCCGGCCTGAACGTCATAGGCGTGACGGGGAGCTACGGCAAGACCAGCACGAAGTTTTACCTGCATAAACTCCTGTCGCTCCGTTACAACGTCCTGATGACGCCGGAGAACTACAACACCACCCTCGGAGTCGTAAGAACCATTCGAGAGAATCTGAAACCCTTCCACGAGGTGTTCGTCTGCGAGATGGGCGCGAGGAACGTCGGCGACGTCAAAGAGATCTGCGACATCGTGAGGCCCGAACACGGAGTGATCACCTCCATCGGCCCGCAGCACCTGGAGTCCTTCAAAACGCCGGACAACGTGACCCGGACGAAGTTCGAGCTGGCTGACGCCCTGCCCGACAGTGGAGTCGCCTTCCTGAACCGGAACAGCGAGCCCGTTCGCGTCGAGCTGGAGCGTCGAAGGAAAAATGAAAAGAGCGCCCGGAAGGTTGTGACTTACGGTCTTTCCGACTCTTTCGAGAGCTGCGGCTACCAGGCTCGCGACGTGAGGGTGAGCGGGGAGGGGACCTCCTTTTCCGTCAGATTCCCGGATGCTTCGGAAATGGCCTTCGAGACGCGGCTGATCGGCGCGCACAACGTGGAAAATGTTCTGGCGGCCATAGCCGTGGCAGATTTTATGGGCGTGCCCCGAGGCGACATCGCCGTCGGCGTGCGTCGACTGGAGGGCGTTCCCCATCGGTTGCAGCTGATTCGCGGCGGCAGCACTCTGATTATCGACGACGCCTACAACTCCAACGCCGCCGGCGCAAAGGCCGCACTCGACGTGCTGGCGATGTTCGACGGTTGTAAAATTCTGGTGACGCCGGGCATGGTCGAACTCGGGAACCGGGAGGACGAGCTGCACGAAAAGTTCGGGGCTCAGGCCGGGGCGGTCTGCAACTTCGTGGTTCTCGTGGGAAAACGCCGGACAAAGAGCATCCTCAGGGGCCTGACGGATACCGGCTACCCCGAGAACAGAATCTTCGTCGCGAAGGACCTGAACGAGGGGCTCGCCAGGGTCGCCGCGATCGACGCGTCCGGTATGCAGAAGGTCGTCCTGCTGGAGAACGACCTGCCGGATAACTATTAGAAACGCCGACAGCCCCGACTAAAATCGTTTCGAAGCCATTACAGTGAATGCAGGTAAAAAGCCTGAAGTCAGGATAGCTAAAAACAACTCACTGCCGAGGAAAACTTTTAGCCTCTTTTAGTAAACTTAAGTTAAACCACTATACAATAACGATAGTATTATGGCAGGTTGGGATTGGATATGTGACGCATGATGTAGATCAAACCGACGCCGGAGCTTCGCAACAACTTCTCCGTGATCGAGAAGATTGTAAACGGAGGTGTGCCCTTGGCGGGCGACGTTGGACTCAGGTTCGATGAGACGGACAAGGTCGCGGCTCTGTCCGATAAGCGCCTGCCACACGAAAAAGTGTTTGTGAGTGTCGAATCACTGTGGTTTTCACGA
>JAITPZ010000274.1 GCA_031289165.1 Synergistaceae bacterium | reverse complement strand
GTTCGGCGCGGGAGCACGGCGTGCGCACGATGATGGACATCGCGTCCCGCCTTCCCCGGGAAATTCGAAGAACGCCTCAGATCACCCTTTCTCTGGTGGGCGAGGAAGATCGCACGATGGAGAGGATGTATAATCATTCCATCAACGTAGCGCTCCTGGCGGGCTATATCGCGCAGAAAATCTTCCCCGTCTGGCCGGCGTTCGTTGAGGGCACGATAGCCGGGGGACTGTTTCACGACATTGGAAAGGCGTTTTTCTTTCCCGGGACATGGGACGCGGAGGGCCGGGTTCTTCCGAGCGAGAAGCGCGTGCTGAACTGTCACCCGCTTCTGGGCGAGACGCTTTTGAAGGACGCGGGAATCCGCGACCCGAATATTCTCGCCGCCGTTCGGTCTCATCACGAAAAATGGAACGGCACGGGAGTCCCCGATCGTCTGACGGGCGAGGCCATTCCGATGGCGGCTCGTATCGTCGCCGTGGCCAACGCCTTCGAGAGTCTGGCAAACAACATCCTGCAGGACAGTTCCTGCCGCAGCGACCAGGCGATATCGACGGTGATCGGGCGCACCGTATCCGATTTCGACGGTCGTATTGTACGCGCGCTCCTCTCCGCTATCGGCCTCTATCCGCCCGGGACCGTGGCGCTTCTGTCCGATGGACGGGTGGGTATCGTTCTGGAAACGAAGGAGAGGGATCTCCTGTGCCCGAAGGTCATGGTTTGCCTGGATGAATCGGGCAGGCGCATTTCTCCTTTTGGAGTCATGAGAATTCACAGAAAGGGCAGCATTTATATCCGGGAGGCATGGGACGATTTCAGCAGGCGCAAACTTGAGCCTTATGCCCCCGTTGTGACGGGGTAAAATATGGATTATGATTTAAGGCTATGCAATAGTGGAGGCGCAAAAAATTCGTTGCGCCGTTTCTGAACTGAAGGAGAATCGAAACCGGAGGGCAAACAGGTGGAAGAAACGCTGGCAGTCCAACATCGGGATCGGAGAAGTGGAGAAATGCCCGAACGGCGATTTGCGTTGGTCCTTGAACTGGGACCCGACGACGTCGGAAGGGCGGCTGTCCTGTTGGCCCTTACGAAGGATGCGGAGACAGAAATCGCGTACAAGCAGTACATTGAGGATTTGGGCTGGAAAGTCGTCGCAACGGAGGTCGGCGGCCTGCTGAGCGACCTGCCTCACAAGTTCGTCAGAGCTCTGGTGGGGGCTTCCCTGAACGCGGGCATCGTCGAAAAGAACAGCCGCGAAATGCACGCTCTGAGTCACGCGGCCATGGAGGCGGGCAACAGCTTTGTGCCTGCGGGCATCGTCGAGATCAGCATCGGAGCGAAAATAGCCATCGTGCGCAACGACAGGTGGATTGCGGTGGCCATCTTCGGAGACTGCGCCGTTCATATCGTGGCTCACCACGATCGCTGCGGTCTCGGAATCATGCACATCTGACCTCGAATCACCCGCCGGCTTCCGTGGCGTGAGGGCCGTCGTCGAGCCCCTTTCGTTTCGACTGACCTTTTTTATAGACGCGTGACGCGCCGTCAGCCCAGCCAGGTGATTTTGTATTTTTTCAGAAATCCTGTGGGATTATAGGACTCCTTGGCCTGACGGATGCCCTCGGATCCCATGTCCTGTTCGCGGTTCACGACGCGAAATCCCTCCGCGCCGGCCAGAAACATCTGGTTAATGGCCTGATAGACGCCCTTGTAGCTGTCGAGGCCCTTTTCGAAGTGAATGACCACGGTTCCATCTCCCAGGTCCTCGGCGATGGTGTAGGCCACAATTTTGCCGTCCACGGCCAGCCAGCCCCCCAGAAGGCCGGGGAGTCTTTCCCACTCGCGAAGTACGCGCGCGATGGCGATGTTTTCGGCCATCAGCCCTGGAGATTCCTCGCAGCCGCGCCATTCGCACCACTCCGCCTGCATCTCCCGGATACCATCGATGCTTTTGAGACAGATGGGAGCGTAGGCATAGTTATACAGCTTTTTGAACTGCGTCAGCAGGTTCTTCTTCTTATGCAGTTTGTTGCCGGACAGGCTGATCATCTTCCCGCGGTCGTAAAGATATTCCCATTCCGAACGCTGCTCTTCGACGCGGATACGGCCTTTCAACTGCTCGGACCAGATATCCGTGAGTTTTTGCGGAACGCGCTCGAACGTCACGCCGGACGGGACGTTCTCCCTCATGAGCCCCGCCCAGTCCGGACGGTTCCAGTCACCGACCGGCGCCCACCAGGCGGGCGAGGGGCCGGACGTCACGCGCAGCCAGCAGAGATCGTCTCTGAAGGCCCAGAGGTAGTTGCGCTCCTCCGTCCACCCCCATACGTTGACGAAGGAATAGTCTGAGGCTTTTTCGCAACAGAGACCGAAAAGTTCGTGGTACTCCTCCATGCGCTCCATTGAAAACGGCGCGAAGTTCAGAGGCGTCCCGAGGTCCAAATTCACATCCATTTTTATAACCGTTTTCGTGTCGATATCGTCCATTTTTACGCAGTTCATCGGGTTCTCCTTTATTCGTCGCATCATACCGAATTGAAATCAAAGGTCTGAAGTTTAGAACAGCTAAAAAATATCCCACGGCAATATACCTCAAAAACAGCGCCGATGTAAATGAAATTTCACAGGCACGCCCGAAAAGACAAATCTTTTGCTATTATGATGACGTCTTATGTCAAATACGCTCAGGAGCGTAACGGAGGTGGAGACGCTGTACAAATTTCACGTGATCGACCTGTCCTCTTCTGTAATGGAAAAGAGCCTCGGGGTTGTGGAGTTCAAAAAAAAGCCGCGCCCGGGCGACTGGATGGAAATCGAGCTTGGGGATTCGACCCTTCTTTACACCGTGGCGCAAATCGTCCACGAACTCGTCCCCGACGAGACCGGACTTGTCGCGGAGGACACCCTTTACGTCGCCGACCCCCGGGACAGCGCCGATGCCCGCTTCGAACTGTACAGGAAATGCCGGACGCCGGATTGACAGCAGATTGCGCTCAGGAGGGAGTCAATAAAATGACAATACCAACAACTTAATGGGTCGAGGGGTCCACGACCCCTCGCGAGGTTTGGGGCGGAGCCCCAAAGATTGGTCGCGTTCATTCTTAAGTTGTGGACATTGAATAAAATAACGCTTCAGGTATAGTGAATTCAAGTTAAACCACTATATCAATGGTTTTCAGATGTTTTAACTTCAGGCCTTTAAATTCAATTTTGGAGGAAAGCGCATGAGTACCGACGCGCTGGTCGTCATCGACCCGCAGAACGATTTTTGTGACCGAAGAGGAAGCCTTTACGTCGACGGAGCGGAGGCCGACGTCATCCGCCTGTCGAGGTATATCGAAGAAACGGGCGCGTCCGTGAGCGGAATTTTTGTGTCTCTCGACTCGCACGACCGCGTCGCTGTCTTTCATCCGCCCTTCTGGGTGAACGAGGCCGGAGAACGCCCGGCGCCCTTTACGCAGATCACGCCGGAAGGCTTCGAGGCGGGGAAGTGGAAGGTCGTCTCGGAGGGGAACCGGCCCTTTGCCGGGCGAACATTCGAGGTGATGAAGAAGAGGGGGATCGAGTTCCTCATGGTGTGGCCGGAACACTGCGTCGTCTCCACCTGGGGACACCAGATCGCGGATCCCCTGCGGGACGCGTTCGCGGACTGGCGCGGGAAAACGGGAATGCCGGTGCGCTACGTTTTCAAGGGAGAAAACCCCTGGACGGATCAGTTCTCGGTTTTCGAGGGGCTGGACGATTCGTATCCCGAGACGGCGTTCAACGAGCGCCTTTTTGCGCAGCTCGCGGCGTTCGATCAGGTGACGTTCGCCGGCGAGGCCCTCAGCCACTGCGTACAGGAGTCGATCCTGTCGTACGTGCGAAGGCGTCGCAACGCGAAGCAGCATGTACGCCTTCTCGTCGACTGCACCTCGCCGGTGGGCGGCTCCGACCGGGACCGGGAGAAATCTCTGGAGCTGCTCCGCGGGAACGGCGTAACCCTCATATCGTCGGGGGCCTGACCTGGCCCCCGACGGGCATTACACCCCGGGCTTCAATTTCAATTTCAACCCGTATTCTTCAATCAGGCTTCCGGGTGCAGCAGGGGGAGCAGGGTCGTCACAAAACTTTCGAGCCCACTGGCGTCCTCCTCATCGAAGCGGCTGACGATGGGGCTGTCGATATCCAGTACCCCCCATACTTCTCCATCTTTCATCATGGGAACGACGATCTCGGAAGAAGAAGCCAGGTCACAGGCAATGTGGTTGGCGCAGGTATGTACGTCGTCCACGCGCTGAATTTTCCTCTCCTTCACCGCGGTTCCGCAGACGCCCTCGCCGGGTCGAATTTGCATGACGGCGGGTTTCCCCTGGAAGGGGCCCAGGATCAGCATGCCGTTTTTCATCAGATAAAAACCGACCCAGTTGATCTCCTCCAAAAAGAGACCGAGCAACGCCGAGGCGTTCGACAGACACGCGACGACGTCCACGCTTTCCCCCAGCATCTGAACGAGCGACGCGTTCAGATGTGCGTACATATCCCTTTTATTCTCGAATTTTCTGACGTCCACGTCCATGATTCGCCTCTCCCGTTCTCCCGGCACGAGTGCGTCCGGGACAAAATTCAACGGCCCGGGCACGGAGGCCCGAGCCGAACGCTGTTGCACAATTTGACCGCTATTTTCCGGCCGGTTTCAGTGCCTTTTTAGCGCCTGTCGTCGGGGCGGCGGCGTTCAGCTTGAAGCGTCCCAGAATATCCGTCAGGGTCTGCGCGTGCGACGTCATCGCCTCGGACTGCTCCGCCACTCCCTGCGCGGCCTGCGCCGTGT
>JAITPZ010000261.1 GCA_031289165.1 Synergistaceae bacterium | reverse complement strand
GCGAGCATGTTCTGCTCGGCGATGCCCATCGACAGAAAACGATCGGGATACGCGTCGCGGAAGGAATCCGCCTCGCAGGAAGCGGTCAGGTCCGCCGAGAGCACGTAAGCGTCGGGATGGTCCCGGCCCCAGTCCACCAGATGGCGCGCGTGTACCCTGGCCAGTATTTCCACGCTTACATCCCCCCGATCATGCTTCGCCCGCGAACAGGGCGTCGTAAAATTCCTGATAGTCCGCCTTCTCCCCGGGAGTGGCGAATCGAACGTAGTGGAACTTCGGATGGCGGCTCTTCAGAATATCCATACCCCGGCAGGGGTCCGTGTCGCAGAGAATGAAGGTCGGCGTCCCGGAAATCCCGGTTCCGGAAACTCTGCCCAGGCGGGCCAGTTTCTCCGTGTCATGGCCGTCGACGCGATGCACCCGCGCGCCGAAGGCCTTCAGGCGTTTGTCGAAGGGCTCCAGCCGCATCACGGTGTCCATTTTGCCGTCGCACTGAAAACCGTTCACATCGACGTAAATCAGCATGTTGCCCAGTCCGTGCCAGGACGCGGCCTGCACGGCCTCCCAGAACTCGCCCGACTGACACTCGCCGTCGCTCATCAGCAGCACTACGCGGCCGGTCTCTCCTCTGATTTTACGAGCCACAGCGATGCCTGCGGCCTGGCTGATGCCCTGCCCCAGGGAGCCGGTGGTCACCTCCATGCCTGGAGAGTGCTCCGCGCCGATCACCTCTACGGTGCTGCCGTCAATGTCATAAGCCTCCATGCTTTTTTCGTCCAGCCGCCCCGCCTCGATAAGCGCGGCATACAGCACGAGGGCGTACTGCGCCGGGGAGAGGATGAAATTGTCGCAGGCCGGGTCGCCACCGCCATTGAAAACCGCGCCCGTCACGGCCGGACGCCCCGGACCCGGCGTCCCCTCGAAGCGGCCGGCGGCCAGAGGGCGGTCGAACTTCTTCAGCTTCAGCACCCCCTCGTACAACGTGGCGAAGATCTCGGCCGACGAACACGCCTGACTGAGGTAGCCGCCACCGCGCGCCAGAGTATGCGCCAGCACCCTCCGGCGAATGCCCCGGGCCATTCTCTCCGCCTTTGCCCGTCGGCTCTCGGCGCTCACCGCGCTCCCCGCTTCCGATGCGCCTCCGCCTTGTCCGTCGCCTTCAGACCGATGCCGGAGAGAAACACGACCGTATTCTGTCCCGCGGCAAGGGAGCCATCGGCCAGCAGGCGCTTCCACCCGGCGACGGCCGCGGCGCTGGTGGGCTCGACATAAAGACCCGCCTCCGCCGACATGTAAAAGGCGTCCCAGATCTCGTCCTCGGCCACCGTGACGAAGGCGCCTCCCGTCCGGCGCACGGCGTTCAGAACCGCCCCTCCACGCACCGGCTCGGCGGAGGCGATGCCCTCGGCGGCCGTGTCCCGCCTGCCGACCGGCCCCGGCGCGTCGAGCCCCCGCCGAAACGCCTCGGCCAGGGGAGCGCAGTTTTCCGACTGCACCGCGAAGATGCGCGGAGTCCTTCGGAGCAGACCGGCCTCGTCCAGCTCCCGCAACGCCAGCCACGCCCCGAGCGCGATGCTGCCCTGACCGACGGGAACGACGAGGTTTTCAACATCCGGCAGCGTCTCGAACGCCTCGAAAAGCCAGGTCTTTATTCCATGCAGAAACCAGGGATTCCAGTTGTGGCTCGCATAATACGCGCCCTCCCCGCCTCCCGCCTTTTCCGCCGCGCGCGTCGCGTCCTCCCGAACGCCGGGGACGCGGACGAGGTTCGCCCCATACGCCTCGATCTGCACGCACTTACCCGCCGAGGTGTACGCGGGAACGTACACGTCGCAGTCGATTCCCGCCGCGGCGCAGTACGCGGCCATGGAGGCCCCCGCGTTGCCCGACGAGTCCTCGACGACACGCCGCAGCCCCATCTCCTTCATAAGCTTCAAACGGCTGACCAGAACGGCCATACCGCGATCCTTATAGGAACCGCTCGGGCCGAGAAAGTCCAGCTTGAACCACGCGGCGTCACCGCCGACGGACCGCTCGATCAGGGGCGTATCCCCCTCGCCCAGCGTGACGATGGAATCCCTCGGAAAGAGCGCGTCGAAATGACGCCATATCCCGTGCGCGGGTATCGAGGAAGGCGCATAACGCGTCGCCGGCTCTTCCAGGGCAAGCGGCGCACCACAGGTGCATCTCCACCGCAGGGAGCTCTCCTCGAAAACGGTCCCGCAGCGCTCGCATACAAGAGACGTCATTTTGTCCACTTCGTATAGGTGTAGATCAGGTGAATGGGTCGTCCGCCGGGAGAGTCACCGGGGAATCGCTCCGTGATCGCGGGGTTGCAGGAAAGCACAATGGTCGTGTACTGGTTCGGCTTCCAGTTGCTCCGCAGCGTAATACGGCCTTTAGCCCGCACGTTTTCCGCCACGCGCTCGTCCGTTTTGCCGAAGCTGGCGTTGTACGCCTCGCGCAGGGCGTCGTAAAGCGCCCGATCGACCTGCGCGTCGCCGGAGCTGGCGATGTAGGCCGCCTTGTGGTTCAGCCCCTTTTTGGCGTGAAAGCCAAAGACGAATACGGTCGAGCGGGATTCAAACGTGCCCTTCATGGTCAGGCGGCCGTCGCGGACGAAGTCGGCAGCGACGGCGCCGCTGTTTTCCATGCGCTTCTGCGTCCGGGCGGAAGAAAGGCCAAACGTCGCGGACATGAAGGCATCCGCGCTGTCCGCGGCCTCCGCCCCCCTCGCGTCGAGGAGAAAAACGGTCGCCGAAAAAAGGCACAGCACGAAAATCGACAAAAATTTCAGGGAGAATTTTATCGGCATCGGCATCGCTCCCTATCGGGGGCCAAAATCCCAGATGACGCGCGACGCGCGACGCGCCGTCTCCCCCGCCCCGCTGATGAAGTAGCCCGTGTAGCGCCTCGCGCTGTTGCGGACGATCTTATGGGGAAGCAGGCGCGCGGAAGCCACGGGATTGCCGTGACGGTCGAGAAAGATCATCGTTCCACCGAAGAGCTTGTTGCGATCGGTCATATTGACAACATCGATGAAAATGCTGTTCCAGTTGTAGCGCACGTTCTCGAATCGCAGCCCCGGAGCGATCCGGTCGTCCCTGACGACGGCGGACGAAACCCCGCAGGCGAACAGAACGAAACAGACAGACAGCGGAATAAAGCACAAAAACAACGAAAAGCCGCCCAACGCTCGCCTCGTATTCATGATATCCGTCTCCTCCTCATCATACGCTGTCCGTTGAAACGCGCCCCTGTGTCAGGCATTCGCACGCTTCCGTGTTTTTGCCCTTCCCTGGAGAAAAGCTCAGTTTTTCGATGCGTATCCTGCCGGAACGGTGCAGAAAAGCCAGCACCGAAAACAGAGTCGTCTCCTCCACGCCGATGCGTCCGGCAAGCGCGGGGATGTCGCACTCTCCCTTTTCTTCCACTTCGTACAGCACCTGATTGCCGATCACGTTCAGCCACTGGCCGAACATATCCTGCATCTCGGGCGTCGCCAGACTCGCCATCTGGGCGGCGCGCAACACGGAGTCCACCATCCGCGCCGTCAGAAGGCGCTCGGAGTCGAGGACATCCCTGACCTGTTTCATCATATCGGCATCGTTAGTCTCATTCATCTCGTTCATCTCGTTCATCACCTGTGTGTTATCGAAAGCATACTTCATTCTCGTTTCGGAAAAAAACGCGAGCCATACGCAACAGGGATCCGAAGAGGTGAAGGCGACCCGGTGCCGATGGTGCGCCGGAATCAGGAGCCAGTCTCCCCGCCGAAGCTCCACGCGTTCGCCGTCCTCGTACTCCAGCGCCGCAAATCCCTCCAGCAAAACGACCCATTCGTCCTCTTCCTGATCGTACCAAAAACCCTCCGGAGAACACTGCCCCGTCGAGACGATACGCTCAACCCTCGCGCCCCTTCCCGTCCAGAGCGTCTCGACCCGCTCCGCGTCTTCCGGTTCGGGGATGCCCTCCTTCCAAAACACGTTCCCGCGTAAGTCCGTCATGTTCATATTATACAGAATTGAAGGTCTGTCTTCTCGCCTCACCTCAGCTTCACGAATTTTCGGGTTTGTAATGCGATGCCTCACTTCACACTTGCCCTCTTCGCAATCTGAATCCTAATTTATGATGTCAAATTCGGTTACATGTTTCCAACGAAGCACTGTTTGGACATATTCCAAAAGTTCTCCTTCGTAGGCTTTGAGCCATTCAGGGTTGTTGCCGGAATAAAGCACGATCTTCCATTTATAAGGTCGCTGCTTTTTTGGTGATATTGCAAAACACATAAGGCCTTGCAATGGTAAAATCCGTTGGTGATTCCGGCGATGCAGTTTTCCACTTAGTCACTTTGTAAGCGTTCAAGCCTCCTGAGAGTGTGGAGAGGGGTTAAAAATACTCGGAAGAGGTGTATTTGAGCGGTGAGCGTGAATCAGTTCCCTCAGAAAGTTCACCGCGTCTGCATTCTTGCAGCGACAGGTTCCCCATATGCTCAGCATCGACTCCACATCCGCCACTCTCGTATACGTCCACAATAACGGCTCCACTTTCAGTATTTCCCTGCATTTAATTACACAACGGCGCGCTCCTTCTTCCAGAAGGACACGAAT
>JAITPZ010000191.1 GCA_031289165.1 Synergistaceae bacterium | reverse complement strand
CAGCCCCTCCAGAAGGGGTTGCAGCTTCTCGCCCTCCCAGGCGTCCATTCGGGCTATGCGGTCGGCGGCGTCGCGGATATCGCGGATGCAGGCCCGGGCGTCCTGCGGCCCGTCGGGTCCTCCCCCCGGCCTCTGAGAGACGGCCTCGGACGGGTACAGCGTTTCTCTCAGGCCGTCGGCGCTTCGGTCCGCCGCGATGGACGAAAGCATATCCAGCTCCGTCAGCTCGTCCATGACGCCCTGAAGCCGCCCGAGCTGCTCGGAAGCGGAGGCCCCGGGGGACCTCTTCATCTCCGCCTCCAGGCGGGTCAGCTCCCGCTCCCAGGAGGCGATATTTTTACCGCGCAGCGCGCCGATTTTTCGCGTCACGTCCTCCGCGCGGGCCAGGCACTGTTTTTCGTCGAGCTCCTCCTCGCGGATGCGACGCTGCAGGCTGTGCAGGTCCGCGACGATGGAGGCCGAATCGCTTCGCTCCAGCCGATCGTCCAGCGAACCCCTGAAAGATCTCAGTTCCTCGCCCAGCTTTTCATACGCGGCGCTCGATCCGCGCTCTCCTTCCTCGCCTTCCGGAGCGATATGCTCCAGCTCGACCGTGATGTCCTCGAGCATCTTCCGCTTCAGCGCCGCCAGGTCCTCCGCCTTCGATTTCAGCAGATTTTCTCCCCTCCCCAGCCCAGCCGCCGCCACGCCCACCCCGGCCGTCAGAAGCAGGGCCTGCAGAAGGCTGAACGAACCGTAAACCGCAATCACACAAACGCTCATTTCATTTCACCTCTCGTTCTGATTCCTGCGTCAGGCCGACGGCGTGTTGTTCCACGCGAAACAGGCCTCCACGATGTCGGTAAAAGCCCTCTTCATGGCGTGCCGAAAGTACAGGGCGTACGCGCCGACCCCGGTCATTGCACCGATTCCGAAGGGAAGCCCCCAGGGGAAGGACGCCAAAATCGCGTTGAAAAATATGAGCGAGCCTATGACGGCGACAAAGGGGACGAGCAGAAGGGAATTGAAGTCGCGCCTCCCGCGTCCGCCCTGGTCCCCGTAAGGGGTTTCGGGGGGAACGCCGAGAATGTCGGAAGGGTTCATTCCGGGATGGGTCGTCTCCATTGAGAAAAGGACGGAGAACACCGCCCCCACGACGATGATCGTAAAAATCGTCTGCAGAAAGAGACCGCCCCTGAACCCCAGCACGGCGTACGCGAACCACACGATCAGCCCGCCCAAAACGGCCGAGATGGGATAGAAGGCCTTCCTCCCCTGCAGCAGCTGCGCTCGCTTTCTGAACAGGTCGACGAGCCGCGCCAGGAAAAGGGTGTCGCGCGTCCCGATTTTCACGTTTCTCAGGTCTTTCAGCCGCTTCAGGGTCCGCGAAATCTCCGCTCCGGAAGGGTTGCCGTCGGCGGGGCGCGCGGCGTTCGGGGCGCTGGCGGGCAGAGGAAGGTCGTTCAGCGCCTCGATGACGACCGTCAGGCGCGCCATGACCGCCGGCGTGTGCCCCATGCAGATCACCCGGGCGCGGGCCATGTAGTCCTCGAACGGCAGGTCTCCGGCGAAAACCCCGTGCGGGTCCATGCCCGACGGAATCAGAAGTTTCTCGTCCCGCAGGATTTTCAGCCGCTCCACCCCGAGGGCGTACGTCTCTGCGTCGGAGAGCGCCTCCCCGATGCAGGACGGAAGAACGTAACCCGTTCCGGCGTCCTCCACCTCGGATTTTCGGACCGGCGGCACGCCCAGCCGTTTCAGTTCCTCGATGGCTCGCCGCGCGTCGCCCGTGTCGGCGTCGCGCGGCCAGACGTAATCACCGGGCGCGGCGACCGCGTCGAAGCATACCCACTGATCCTCCGGATCCTTCTTCTCCATAACGGGGAAAAGTGCCTCCAGCAGCGGATCTCTGTTGTCGGTGAGCCGAACGTAGTTCTCATAGAGCGCCGCAAGCGTTCCGTCGCCGAGCATCCGCACGATCCGCCCCTCCGCGAAGCTCCCCTCCCGGCGGGCCACCCGCGACAGAAAGACGCGCAGGTTGTTGGCGTCGATCACCTTCCCCATATAGACAAATGGACCTTTGACGTACGTGTGGACGAAATCGAACATCGCCATGTCGGATTCCAGCTTCTCGGTCGCGTTGCCCAGCGCCACCGCCTCGTCGAAGAGCATGTTGCTCTCCATCCACTGCCGGATGTAGCGCAGGTACTGCGCCGCCGACGCCCACGGCAGCTCACGTTCGCACAGCGCCCGCGCCACCTCCTCAGGGGTATGGAGGTTCTTCCCCTCGAAGCGGAAGGGACGGGAGGCGTCCTTTCCGACGGGCTCGGCGGCGGACGCCTCCCGGTACACGGGGATGTCGCGCTCCCCGGAAAGCCAGCGGGCAACCTCGTCGTGGCCCCAGCGCTTCGCGTCGTCCTTCGTCAGCAGGCCCCGAAGCAGCAACCGCCAGTCCTCGTCCACAAAGTCGGGGATCTCCACGTTCCCCACGGTCAGCCTGTGGATGATCTGTGAGTCCATCAGCCCCTCCAGCGGGTGCGCGCCGGACAGAAGCTCCAACACGATCATCCCCAGCCCCCACCAGTCGCACGGGCGCCCGACGATGCGGCTGAACGCCTCGGGCGCCCAGTACATCGGGGTTCCTTTCAGGCTCGTCATCTTTCGGGAGACGTCCGCGGCCATGAACGAGGCGATGCCGAAGTCCGTCAGCACCGCGTCCAGCGGATCGAGGCTCCGGACCAGCACGTTGCCGGGCTTGATGTCGCAGTGAATGATGCTGTTTTCGTGCAGGCAGTGAATCGCCTCGGCCAGCTCGAACGCGAGGGCCCTTATAAATTCGGGCTGCCGTTTGCGCTCGTCCGGAATGTCCTTGAGAGAGCCCAGAGGGAAGTACTCCTGGAGCTCGTACCAGCGCCCGGTCCGCTCGTCGAAGCCCGCGTCCCTGAACACGACGAAACAGTGGCTGTTGGCCCGGCTGATGTCCCCGACCCGGTTCAGAACCTCGACCCGGGGCTCCAGGCGGTGGCGGTAGAGCTTCAGAATGTGGCGTTCGCCCTCGCCCTCCACGAGGTAGATATCGGCCTCAGCCCCCTTCGTGGGAAGCTGCTCCACCACGGTATACCCGCGGAAGGTCGCCGCGCCGTCGATCCTGGCGGCTCCGGACGCGTCAGGCGCCCCCTCGCGGATCGTGAGATCCCCGCTCGTCCCGGCGATATTTCCTCCCCCGTCAGCTCCTTCGCGGACGGTCCGTTCGGCGTTCCCTTCGAATCCCTCCCGAATCGTCGCGTCGGTCACCTGCGCCATCGCGATCCCCTGAAGGCAGGCGTGAGCAGGCTGCGGAAAATACCGCGCCACCTTTCTCCCCTTTCGGGTTCGAGGCTGTCGAAAACGGCCAGGAAGGCGACGAACATGACGACGCTCCACACGGAAAGAATCGTGTTGAACACCCCGAGAATGCCGTACAGGTAACGAATGACAAGGAAGGTCCCCACGCCGGCCGCGGCCTGCGAGAGGAAGATGTTCCATCGCAGCCTCAGAAGCAGAAAGACGACGCGCGCGCCCAGAAATAGTCCGAAGGCAGAAATGACCCGCCACAGGGTCCCGTCAAGCCACATGTATATGGCGGTGGGAGGAAGAGCGCCCCCGGCGGCTAACCTCTCGATCCCTCCGGAATAGAGGAACGACATCGAACAGATGACGCCCCCCGCTGCTCCGATCAGCGTCAGCGCGGGAATCCCTGTGAGAAGCGTTATCACAAGCACGGACCGGGCAAAATAATCTTTCAGCATCGCAGACACCTTCTTATATATACTTTTTACATTGCCGTATCGACCGTCACTCTGCCGCTTTTTTATTTTACTTCATCATCCGCGCTTCGGACGCGCAGAATGCGTCCGAGGAAGAGCGCGCCCTCGAAAAGCAGGTACACGGGCACGCCCAGCATGACCTGGGAGATGACGTCGGGCGGGGTCAGGACGGCGGCGAGCAGGAAGATGACGAGAACGATGTGGGGGCGGCAGCGGGCGACGCGCCGGGGGGACACGACGCCGGCGACGATCAGGACGAGGAGGGCCAGGGGCATCTGCAGCAGCAGTCCCACCGCGAGCATCAGGTCGAACAGCAGCCCCAGATATTCCCTCAGCCCCCAGAGGGAGGCTATCCCGTCTCCGGCGCCGAAGGACAGAAGGAAGCCGAACACCACGGGGGCCAGGAAGCGATAACACAGCGCCGCCCCCAGCGTGAACAGCGACGGGACGACGAACAGCACGGCGGCGGCCCAGCGGTATTCGTCGCCGCGCAGGGCCGGCCATAAAAAAAGCGCCGTCTGCAGGAAGAAGAACGGCGCGGTGAAAAGCGTTCCGGTCCAGACCGAAAGGTACAGGTAGGCCATAAACTTCTCGGTGGGCGCGAAGGTGTAGAGCTGCACGCCGAAACGCGCCACGGGCGCCATCAGAAACGCCGCGATGTGGGAGGAAAAGACGAAAGCCGCCGCGGACGCGGCGAAGAAAACGACCAGAACCACGACGACGCGTCTCCGCAGCTCTTCGAGATGCTCCTCCCACTCGTTCATAAGCCCGCTCAAAAAACCGAATCAGACGCGCTTCGTGTCGCTATCCTCGACGTTTCCGCTTGCCTCCGCGGCCTCCCGGGTCGGGGTTTTTCCGTTCTCCATCCCGTTCAGCGCCGATTTGAACTCGCGTATGGCGTCGCCGGCGGCGCGCCCCACATCGGGCAAACGCTTCGCCCCGAAAAGCACCAGGGCCAGCACGATCAGAAGGGCAATTTCGCCCATTCCCAAATTCATGGCACACCTCCAGAATATTACCGACTTTTACTGTTCTGACTTCAAGCCTCTGGTTTCCAATTCAATCCCATGTCCATCGAACTCAATAATCGGGGTCAGGGGGGTCCGGGACCCCCTGCGAGGTTTGGGGCAGAGCCCCAAAGTTGTTGC
>JAITPZ010000290.1 GCA_031289165.1 Synergistaceae bacterium | reverse complement strand
GGGTTCCCGGGGACTTCCACGCGCGGCGCAGCGCCCTGTGGCGGGAGTATCGCTATTTCGTCTGGCACGGCGGAAGCTGTCTGCCGCATCTGCGCGACCTCGTCTGGTGGAACAAACGCCGCTGGAACGAGGAAAAGGTGCGCGCGGCATGCCGTATTCTCGAGGGGCGTCACGACTTCCGGGCCTTCTGTAAAACGGGAGAGTGTCCGGAGGACAGCGTGCGTACCCTCTCTCGGGCGCGCTGTAAAAAATGTGGAAATTTATCCCTGATTGTCGTACGCGCCCCGTCCTTTTTAATGAATATGGTGCGTATAATAATGGGGAATATCGACCGAATCGGCCAGGAGGCGGAGCCGCTTTCCTGGCTGGAGGGGTTGCTGGGCGATCCCGGACGCGAGGCGTCGGGCGTGGATCGCAGATTCAGCGGACCCACCGCGCCCGCGTGCGGTCTGTATTTCTGGCGCGTTGGTTACAGCGAGCCCGTTTTTACGGGTGGACCGGCGCGTCGATTTCCGGCGTTATAAGGGCTGAGAGCCTCTGGGAGGAGTAACAAATGTTCGGAACGGATATTGGGATTGACCTCGGAACGGCTACAATCCTCATCTTTGAAAAAAAACGCGGCGTGGTTCTCAGGGAACCCTCGGTGGTCGCCGTCGATCTCGACACCGGCAATATTCTCGCCGTGGGTTACGAGGCGAAGAACATGGTAGGGCGCACGCCCGGCAGCATCGTTTCGGTGCGTCCGCTGAGGGACGGTGTCATCGCGGACTACTCCATGACCGAGGCCATGCTCCAGCATTTCATGCGCCGCGTGACGCGGGGCTGGGACCGCTTCTTCAAGAACCGGGCGATGATCTGCGTGCCCTCGGGCGCGACGGATGTCGAACGCCGGGCCGTGCTCGAGGCCGCGCTCGAGGTGGGATCCAGAGAGGCCTATCTCATCGAGGAGCCCATGGCCGCAGCGATCGGGGCCAACCTCAACGTCGAGGAGGCGCGCGGCAAGATGGTGGTCGACATCGGCGGAGGCACGACCGACATCGCGGTGATCTCGCTGGGGGGCGTCGTCGTCTCCAGATCGTTGCGCATTGGCGGCGACAAGTTCGACGAGGGGATCATGCGCTACCTCAGGCGCCAGTACAACCTCGCCATCGGCGAGCAGACGGCGGAAAACCTCAAGATCATGATCGGAACCTGCATCCCGCTGGAGGAGGACCTTCGCATGGTCATCAAGGGGCGCGACCTCGTACAGGGGCTGCCCCGGCAGATCGAGGTCTCCAGCTCCGCCGTGAACATGGCGATCGGTGAAATGGTTCAGACCGTGGTCGATGGGGTACGTAATGTTTTGGAGCTAACGCCGCCCGAACTTTCAGCCGATATTATCGACAGGGGAATCGTGCTTACCGGTGGGGGATCCCTTTTGAAGGGCCTGACGGAGCTGATCACCCAACAGACGGGAATCAACTGCTTTACTGCGGAAAACCCGATGGAATGCGTCGCTCTGGGAACGGGTAAGGCATTGGCGGAGATCGACAGGCTCCAGGGTTCGGGACGCAGCGGCGGACTTCTGGTTAACGCCCGCAGGGGCAGAAAACGCAGTAAATATTAATCGGGGGGCGCGCCTCCCGGTTGGGAGGTGGGCTTTCTGAACAGAGGACTTTACGCGGCCTGTTCGGCCATGTTGGTGCAGGAAACGAACCTTGACGTGGTGACGAACAATCTGGCCAACGTCGATACCGTGGGGTATCGGCGGCGCGTTTCCGCCAATTCGGAATTCAGCGCGCTTATGGATCGCATTGAGAAGGTGTCGGAGGACGGGGAAACCAAGATTTTTACCAATCCTCCCTTTACGATGAACTGGAAGGGTAAGCAGGCCATCGGACCTCTCGGTTTGGCGGCTCTTTACTCCGAAAGTTTCATGGACACGCAACCCGGCGTGGTCAGAGTGACCGACAATCCCCTCGACGTGGCGATCGACGGCCCCGGTTTTTTTTCCGTTCAGGACGACGAGGGCAACACCTTTTACACGAGGCAGGGCAATTTCCTGCTCAACGATGAGGGGGAACTCATTACGCTCGACGGGATGACCGTTCAGGGCGGGGGAGGGCCCATCGCCGTGGGTGACGCGAGCGACGTGATGATCCTGAACGACGGACAGGTTCTCGCCGATGGCGAGGTCGTGGGAGCTCTTACGCTTTATACCTTCGAAAACCCCACATACCTCCATCAGGTCGGAAGGAATAACCTCGCGGCCAACGATAATTCCGGGGCCGCGACCGGGGTCGAAGCCCCGAGGCTCGTGCCCGGAGCCATTGAGATGGCGAACGTCAGCGTCGTGGAGGAGATGGTGCGCATGATGGAGGCGCAGCGCGTCTATGAGGGCGCGTCCAAGGCCCTGATGACGCACGATGAGGAAACAGGTAAACTGATCAGCTCCTATGGCCGCGCTTAAGGCCGTTCCAGCTTCGAGTTCCGTATTTCTGCAAGGAGGTTTTTTGAAATGTTGAGATCGCTCTGGTCCAGCGCTTCGGGCATGATCGCCCAGCAGACGCACCTTGACGTGGTGTCGCACAACCTGGCCAACGTCAACACGACGGGGTACAAGAAACGACGCGCAGACTTTCAGGATCTGCTCTATCAGATCGACCGGCAGCCGGGCAGCCCGGTCGAGCCGAACTCCACGGTTCCCACGGGAGTACAGGTGGGCTTGGGAACGCGGGTTGTCGGGACTCCGAGTTTCATGACGGAGGGCTACCTTCAGATAACGGAGAACCCCCTGGACTGGGCCGTCGCGGGGAAGCAGGGCTTCTTTCAGGTGACGCTGCAGGACGGCACCATCGGTTACACTCGCGCGGGTTCATGGCAGGTGGACGGCGATGGTCAGATCGTCAACGAGGACGGCCTTCTGCTCGAACCCGCGATGATCATTCCCGAGGACGCCGTCGAGGTCATGCTCAGCAACGATGGAGTGCTGTCCGTGAAGCTGGCGGGAGAGACGGAGGCGCAGGAGGTCGGCCAGCTGGAGCTGGCGCGTTTTATCAATCCGGCGGGGCTTCTGGCGCAGGGCAACAACATTTTTGTTCAGACGGACGCGAGCGGCGACCCCATTCTCGCCCAGCCCGGGCAGGACGGCATGTCCGAGGTGCGGCAGGGTATTGTGGAAATGTCGAACGTGCAGGTGGTCGAGGAAATGGTCGACATGATCATCGCCCAGCGGGCTTACGAGGCCAACTCCAAGGGTGTGCAGACGGCGGACGACCTCCTGAGAATAGCCAACGGTCTGAAGCGGTAGGTCGCAATGCGGCGCAACGCGGGGCGGAGGTTTCTCCGCCCTTTTTTTATTTTTTTTCTTTTCTCGTGTCTGACGCTCTTCGCGGCGGAGTTCGGTGAGGCCGCGGGGCAGCCCCTTCGCGTCACCGTTCCCCGCGTCGTTCGCGTCGAGGGACAGGCCTGCGTTCTGTCGGATATCGCCGCACTCGAAGGTCCCTCTTCGCTCACCGAACGGGCCGGGGCGCTGCTGCTCTTGGTGCGGGACGGAGTCCTCACGCGTCAACAGGTGATCGATGCGCTGAAGGTCAGCGGGCTCGAGGGAGTCCGGGTGGAGCTGAAGATGCCCGTCGTCGTCACGGTGGAATCCGCCGCCCCTGTCGGTGAGGGCGGTGCGATCGACGATGAGGAAAGTCCCGGACAGGATAACCCCGAAAAAGGACCTGCCGAAGGAGAGAATTCGACGGAGGAACTTTCCTCCGCGATTAAGGGGCTCGCCGCCTGGGACGGGGACGTCGAGGTGCGGCGCCAGGGCGCTCTTCCTCCCGGCCGCCTGGTGTCGCCGGGCTCCATCGTTCCGGGCACGCCCTCGGCGACCCTGAAATTTCGGGACGAAGCGGGCAGGGAACGCTCTCTGGCAGTGCGCCTCGCGTGGTATCAGTCCGCGCTGGTTCTGGCCCGATCCGTCAAAAGGGACGAAGTCCTGCGCGAATCGGATTTCGTCGTCCGGCGGATTCGAATCAGCAGGCCGGGGCTCTACGCGTCGCGCCCCGCCGAGGTCGTCGGGCGCACACTGCGAAAAAATCTTTCCCAGGGAGAGCCGATAGCGCTCAATTCGGTTGTCGGCGTGCCGATAATAGAAAAAGGAAAAGGCGTGATGATCGTCGTGCACAATGGCGGCCTGACGGTCAGAACGAAGGGGGAGGCCCTCGAGGACGGATTCATGGGTGAGACGATCAGGGTGCGCAACCTTTCGAGCAAAGTTGTCCTCTCGGCGGTCGTCGTGGGAAAGGATACAGTGGAGGTGAAGGTACCGTGAGCGAATTTATGAGTAAATTATGGGGAGCGAGTCTGTTGAAAATCGCGTTGTCCGCTTTTCTGTGCGGAACTCTGATTGCGGGAACGGCGGTTCAGGCCGGGGCGGTTTCGCTGTGGAACGACACGACCAACTGGGTCGCGGACCGGCGGCCCGGCAGGGCAGGGGACATCGTCACGGTTCTGGTCGACGAAAAGACGGACACTCAGGACAAGGCCACGACCGATCTGAAAAAATCCGCGAGCAACTCCGTCAGCAATGGCGCGGGTATTCTGAAGTTCATTCGGAACCTGAGCCTGACGTCGCAGAACGACGCGAAGGGGGACAGCTCGATCAAGCGCAACCACTACGGGCGAACGACGCTTTCCTGCGTGGTGACGGAGGTGCTGCCCAACGGGAATCTCGTCATCGAGGGGACCCGCGACGTGCGGACCAGCGAGGAGACGCTGCAGCTCCAGCTGGTGGGGGTCATTCGTCCTCAGGACGTCGACAGCAACAACCAGATTCGGAGCAACATGATCGCGAACGCCGAGCTGGCCATCAAGGGCAGGGGCGCGCTGAGCCGGACCCAGAAACCCGGCATCATCACTCAGGTTCTTCAGGCCGTCTTTTAGACCGTCTTTATATGGAGGGGATTGGCTTATGAAGCCATTTAAAATTTTTACCTCAATCCTGATTTTTATCTCGATCTTTTTGTGCATATTATGGGCGCCCGCCTCTCACGCCTCGGTCAACCTCCGGGATATGGATTTCAGCCGGGTGCATCCCGAGGTGCGCATCAAGGATATCGTCGAGGTCGAGGGAGCGCGTTCGAACCAGCTCTCCGGCATCGGCGTCGTCATGGGCCTCGCCGGAACGGGCGACAAGTCCCCGATGGCGATGCAGATGATGAAGAACCTCCTGCAGCAGTACGGTGTGACCGTGGACGAAAGGTCGGTCCGCAGCAAAAACGTCGCCGTGGTTTCTCTGACGGCGGATCTGCCTGCCTACGTTCGCCCCGGCCAGACGATCGACCTGAACGTCAGCACGATGGGCGACGCCAAGAGCCTCCAGGGGGGAACGCTGCTCCAGGCGCCGCTCAGGGCGGCGGACGGCATGATTTACGCCGTGGCGCAGGGTCCCGTTCTGGTGGGAGGTTACACGGCCGCGGGCGCCGCGGCGACGACGAGCAAAAACGTTCCCACGGCGGGGCGCATTCCCAGCGGGGCCATCGTCGAGCGCGACGTTCCGACGGACTACGCCGGGGGCGGCCAGATGGCGCTTTTACTGCGCAACCCCGACTTCACTACGGCCCAGAGAATTTCGGACGCGATCAACTCGCTTTTCGGCGCGATCGCCCGCCCCTCCGACGCGGGGCGCGTGGTCGTCGACCTGCCCGGCCAGTATATCGGAGCGCCGACGGCCTTTCTGGCGAAGATGGAGAAGCTGGAAATTCAGCCCGACAACGTCGCTCGCGTGGCGGTGAACGAGCGCACGGGGACCGTCGTCATGGGCGGCGACGTCAAAATCAGCTCGGTCGCCGTGGCGCACGGGAACCTGACCGTTTCCGTGGCGGAGGATCCCAGCGTGGTCCAGCCCGGCGCCCTGAGCGGCGGCCAGACGGCGGTGGAAAACCGGACGGACATCACGGCGAACGAGGACGGCGCGAGCCTGATCGCCATGCCCTCGACAACGACAGTACGCGATCTGGTGAGGGTCATCAACGCCATCGGAGCGACGCCGCGCGACGTCATCGAGATTTTGCAGGCCATCAACGAGGCGGGCGCCCTTCACGGCCAGCTCGTGAACATGTAGGGAGGCGCGCTCATGAACACTCTGCAGGCGTACAACGTCAGGGCCCGCAAAATGGATGAGATTTCGCCCGAAGTTCACAAAACGGCGGAGGCCCGGAAGCTGAAGGAGTCCTGTCAGCAGTTCGAGTCCATCCTGTGGGCGCAGATCTGGAAGAAAATGAAGGCGGAATCCCGACGCCTCGGAGGCGAGGACGAGAAGGCGCGCCCCTGGAAGCAGCTGGAGGATTTGTCCGTCGAGATGGCGTCCGAGGAAATCGCCAAAAGCGGCGGCGCGGGGCTCTGGAAGGTGCTTTACGACCAGCTGGTCACGCAGGTGGCGGCCGGTATGAAAAAAGAGGCCGCCGCGGCGGACGAAACGATCGAAAATGCCTGAACCTGAAGTTCTGCGAGCCTGGTGGAGCGAGGGAGCGCGCTTCACCTGTTTGGGTTGTGGACGATGCTGCCGGGGAGATCCCGGCGCTATTTTTTTTACCCCCGAAGAGGGAGAGCGGGTGAGACGGCATCTGGGCGTGGACCCTGAGGAGTTCGAGCACCGGTACGTCACCCATATGTGGGGGCGCCCCAGCTTCGTGGAACGCCCCGGCGGCGACTGCGTGTTTTACGACGCGGAGACGGCCAAATGCGCCATCTACTCCCTGCGTCCCCTGCAGTGCTCGCTTTTCCCGTTCTGGCCCTCCGTGATGGAGTCGAGAGCCGACTGGGACCGCGAGGCCCGGTGGTGTCCCGGCATGGATGACGGACGCCTCTACGGGGAGGAAGAAATCCGATCACGTCTGCGACAGTGCCCATTTGAGGATTTATAAAAATAAGAAGGTGTAAAATGGATATGGATTGCATTTTTTTTAAATTTAAGGAGGAAATGTCTTGAGAAAAACGACTTTCGGGCTTGCGGGGATTTTTGTCCTGCTATGGAGCCTTTTTGGTGTTCCGGCGATGCTTCACGCGGCGGAACCCGCGCAGTATGCCCCCGGCGAGGCGCTGGTGGTGCTGAAAAATCGAATTGGGCAGGTGAGTGCCGCGGCGTTGTCGAGCGCCAGCGGCGGAAATTACGTTAAAAGCGTCGCCGAGAGCGCAGGGGCAAAAGTCGCCACCACCTACGCCGCGCTGTCCGAGGCCCGAAACGAGATCTTCGTTCTGATCAAATCCGAGACGAAGAGCACGGAGGAACTGCTCGCCGAGCTCGCGAAAAACCCGGACGTCGAGTGCGCGTCGCCCAACTATCGAGTGCAGGCTTTCACGACGACGCCGAACGATCCGGACTATGGAAGCCTGTGGGGGCTGGAAAAAATACGGGTCAGCGAGGTATGGGATACGACGACGGGAAGCGAGAACGTACACGTCGCCGTCATCGACACCGGCCTGTACGCCGGGCACCCGGATCTTGCGGCAAATGTCGAGACGTCTCTGAGCAGGAGCTTCGTCAATCCCGACAATTCTGTGACTCCCGTCGTGAGCAGCAACTTCAGCGACAGGGACGGGCATGGAACTCACGTCGCGGGGACGATCGCCGCCGTCGGCAACAACGAGATCGGCGTCGTCGGCGTCAACTGGAGGGCCAAAATCATCGCGCTGAAGGCCCTGCGCGACAATGGGTCAGGATGGGACTCCTGGACCATAGCCGCTCTCGATTACCTCGTCGACCTTTTAAGGGCCAACCCCGATATGCGCATCCCGGCGGTCAACCTTTCGCTGGGGGGATGGATTCCCGAGACGCCCGCCGTAAGGCAAAATTCGGCGACCTGGAGGGCCTATAAGGCACTGGACGACACCAATCGGACGGTCATCGTGGTCGCCGCCGGCAACGAGGGGCACGAGGTCGGGGCTCCTGCCCCCGCTGACTATTACAATCAGCGCGGCGAACGCATCGTCACCAAAGGAGCGTACTGTTACCCCGCCTCGTTTACGGGCCTGAAAAACCTGCTCGTCGTGGGATCCGTCAACGTGAGCGACACAGCGCCTGCCTTCACGAACTGGAGCAGCGGGTCGGTGCATCTGGCCGCCCCGGGCGTGAACATCCGGAGCACTTATTCGGCGGAAGCCCTTACCGGGGCATCTCTGTACGCGAATCTGCAGGGAACGTCCATGTCGGCTCCCCACGTCGCGGGCGCCGTGGCGCTGCTCGCGTCGGCTCACGCGGACCGGACCGCGAACCAGCTGAAGGAGCTGCTCTGCAACAGCGCAAACT
>JAITPZ010000287.1 GCA_031289165.1 Synergistaceae bacterium | reverse complement strand
TGAAAACTCGCCATTATATTATGCAATGTCCACACTTAAAAATGAACGCGACCGATCTTTGAGGCTTCGCCCCAAACCTCGCGAGGGGTCTTATCGAGGACCCCTCGACCCTGTAAATTGTTTAATTACGCCGGAGTGACGCCGATGCCCCGCTCCTCGTCCGTTCCGGGAACCAGGGAGTCGCAGACCGCCGCGCAGATTCCGGCGACGGCCATCGGGGTCTTCAGAATCGCCCAGGCCATGCCCCCCAATGTGGAAAGGAACGTGCCGTTGTCCGGGTCCGTAAAGACCTTCTGAACCGACTCCTGTCCCACCCAGCCCGGCAGGCCCAGCGCCATCAGAAAGGCGAAGCCGACGATCAGCACGTTGCGCTGACTGCCGAGGTCCGCGCGCGTCAGAACCTGAATGCCCAGAGCCCCGATCGTGCCGAACAGCGCGATGTACGCCCCGCCGATGACCGGCGTCGGCATCGTGGCGACGAGCGCCCCCAGCTTGCCCAGCATGCTCATGCCGATCAGGATCACCGCCCCCGTGCGGACGACGTTGCGCGACGCCACTCCCGTGAGGCCGATAAGCCCGATATTCTCCGTGTAGGACGTGGTCCCCACCGAGCCGAGCAGGCCGGAAAGCGCGCAGTTCAGGCCCTCCGCGCCGATCCCGCGGTTGATCATCTCCGGCGTGGGGTCGTCGAGTCCGGATACGTAGGAACAGGAATGGTAGTCCCCGATCGACTCGATCATGACGGCGAAGAATCCCGCCAGCAGCGCGCCGACGGCCAGGAAGCTGAACTTCGGAGCGCCCCAGGGCATGAAGATGTCGGTCCTCCAGACGGGCGCCTGGATCACGCTCTCGAAATCGACGTAGACGGGATGTCCCGTCGCGACCCACCCGGCCTTCGACGCCAGGACACAGACCAGCCAGGCGATGACGATGGACGAAATGATCGCGAAGATGTTGAGCAGCCTGTTCTTCACGATCAGGCTGAACACGAAGATCAGAACGACCACGAGCAGGGATATCGGCCAGTTCTGCGAGGCGCTGCCCACGGCGGTGCCCGCCAGCGAAAATCCGATCGCCATGATCGTCGGGCCGATGACGACGGGCGTGATGATCCTGCGAATATAGCCGATGATTTTCAGATAGCCCAGCGCCGCCAGCACGAGCCCGCCGACGATGAGGCCACCGCTCACGTACTGCATGATCGTCTCGGGCCCCATGGCCCCGTAGGCTCCGATGATCGTCATAATGGGAGGGATGAAGCTGAAGCTGGATCCCTGAACGATGGGCAACCCCGTTCCCAGCTTCGGATGGGTCTGAATCAGCGTCGCGATGCCCATTCCGAAGTACACGCATCCGATGAACTTCGCCAGCTGCTCGGGGCCCATCCCCATTGCCGGGCCGAAAATCAGAGGGACGAGCGTCGTCGCCCCGAAAAGCGTCAGAACGTGCTGCGCGCCGGCAAGCACCATAATCGGGAAAGGCGGCGTGTCGTTCGCTCCGTAAACGATCTGTTTCCCTGACATAATACGATTCCCCCTCGTCATGCCGATATACCGGAAGATAATGATAGCATACGACCTCTGCGGTGCATGTTCGTGAGGGCTGTCCAGATCGGCGTGTTTTTTCGGGTCCTCCGCTCTTTTCACGTTTTCGCGCGTTGCCCCTCGAAGATGTCGCGAGCCTCATAATTAATGATAATATAGGCATGGATGTTTATCGACTCGATAACGAGGGGGGGAGGGATAAATGTGAATGCTCTGTCCGACGTGCTGCGGAGCAATCCGGTGATTGCCGCGGTCAAGGAAGATGAATATTTTGGCGCCGCGATCCTTTCTCCGTGTAAAATCATTTTCCTGCTGACGGGCAACATCTGCACTGTCGAGGGCGCCGTGAAGCGGGCACAGGAGGCGGGCAAATACGTTTATATCCACATCGACCTCATCGAGGGTTTTGGAAAGGACAAATACGCCCTGAGTTACATCAGGGAGCGGGTCGCGCCGGAGGGCATCATTACGACCAGATCTCCCCTGATCAAAATAGCGAAGGATCTCGGCATCAACGCCATTCAACGCGTCTTTTTGATCGATAACCTCTCTTATAAAACCGGAATCCAGTCGATACGACAGGTAAAGCCCGACGCCGTGGAAATCATGCCGGGGATTATGCCGTCCGTCACGGAGAAAATGTGTCGGGCGATTTCCATTCCCGTGATCACGGGAGGGTTGGTCAATGAAAGGCAGGATATCAGGAACAGCCTGAAAGCGGGGGCCGTCGGCGTCTCCACCAGCTCTCCGAAGATGTGGGAATTTCAGAGAGAGGCCTGAGATCGGGAAGAATTTTCAGGGTATTGACAAGCCCCCTGTCAAAGAGTAGCATGAGTAATAACTTCTTGCTGTAAAGGCGTCAGTATAGTTCAGTACAGGTGCAGTTCAACTCAATATTGAATGTTTCGGAGACGAAGAGTGAAACAGGTCGAGGCGTGAGAGCGCAAGGTCTTGTTTTGCTCTTTTTTTGTGTCTGATATTCGGTTCTGTTCAAAGAGATGTTTTGTTGACGTGCGAACGTGACAGGAGCTGTTTTCCGTTGTTCCGGCTTTGAGGATTCGGTTTTAAATTGCTCTGAGAAAGGGATTTGCGTTGATGGACAGAGATGTGGCGATCATCGGCTGCGGTATCGTCGGCGCAGCTGTGGCGTACGAGTTGGCGCATTGTGAGCTGGACGTGGAAGTGATCGAGAAGGAAAACGACGTGGCGATGGGGACGAGCCGGGCGAACAGCGCGATACTTCACGCCGGTTACGATCCCGCTCCGGGGACATTGATGGCGAAGCTCAACGTTGAGGGACTGGAGCTCGCAAAGAAGCTGTGCGGCGAGCTGAACATCCCTTTTCGTGAGTGTGGTTCCATGGTGATCGCCTTCACGGAGGAAGAAGTGGAGGAACTGAAAAGGCTGTATGAGCGCGGCGTTCAGAACGGGGTTTCCGGCATGCGCCTCCTTTCAGGGAGGGAAGCGCTCAAGGCGGAGCCGAACCTGAACGGCGAAACGAGGGCGGCCCTGCTGGCCTTGTCTGCGGCGATTGTAAGTCCGTGGGAATACGCGCTTTCTCTGGCCGAAAACGCCGTCGCCAACGGTGTGAAAATTCGTTTTGACTCGGAGGTGACCGGCATCGACAGGCTCGAGGGCGGTTTTGCCGTTCACACGGCATCCGGCACGGTAAGCGCCCGCTGCGTCGTCAACGCGGCCGGATTGAACGCCGAAAGGATCCACAACTGCGTGGCGGCTCCTTCTTTCAGCACGCTGCCCGATCGGGGCGAGTATTTTCTGTTGGATAAAAGCGAGGGACACTGCGTGGAACATGTCATTTTTCAGTGCCCGACAAAGGTGGGCAAGGGGACGCTGGTGTCGCCCACCGTTCATGGAAACCTGATCGTGGGCCCCAACAACGAAACGCCGCGGGACGCTTCCGACACGGCCACGACCCGGCAGGGGCTCGACGACGTTGCGCACATGGCGAAAAAATCGGTTCCTTCGCTTAATATTCGCGAATCGATACGAAATTTCGCGGGCGTTCGCGCCGCCACGGACGTGGACGATTTTATAATTCGTCATGTCGATGACACGCCCGGTTTTATCGATCTGGCCGGCGTCAAGTCTCCTGGGTTGACGGCAGCTCCTGCCATCGCGAAAATGACGGTCGCGCTCCTGAGGGAATGCGGACTCAATCCTGTCGAAAAAGCGTTGTGGACGACGGTGCCCCGCCCCAGGCGTTTCAGTGAAATGGATGCCGACGAAAAAAGGCGGCTCCTGGCGCGGGATTCTTCCTATGGAAGGGTGATATGCCGCTGTGAGACCGTGACCGAGGGCGAGATACGAGACGCGTTGCGCTCGGTTATCCCCCCCCGGTCGGTGGATGGGGTGAAGCGCCGCTGCGGTACGGGGATGGGCCGCTGTCAGGGCGGGTTTTGCGCGCCGCGCGTGGTGGACCTTCTCGCCCGGCACTATGGGGTCTCGCCTGTACGGATACCGCAGGACAGGTCGGGCATGTACCTTCTCACGGGCGAGACGAAAACCGGGGAGGCCCTCGAATGTACGATCTGATTGTGGTCGGCGGCGGGCCCGCGGGACTGGCGGCAGCACGAGCCGCTGCGGAAGAGGGCCTGCAAAAAATTTTGATAGCAGAGCGCGACGGAGAGCCGGGCGGTATTTTGAATCAGTGTATCCACAACGGCTTTGGGTTGCACTATTTCAAAGAGGAACTGACGGGGCCCGAATACGCGCTGCGTTTTGTTCGCATGATCCAAAAGACGCAGGTGGAGATGAAACTCGACACGATGGTTTTGGATGTGCGGCCGGATCTCACGGTGTCCATGATCGGCAGGGCGGAGGGTTACCAGGTTCACGAGGCCCGCAGCGTCGTTCTGGCGATGGGATGCCGGGAGCGCACGCGCGGGGCGCTGGCCATCCCCGGCGCCCGTCCGGCGGGCATTCTGACGGCCGGAACGGCGCAGCGGTACGTCAACGTGGAGGGCTACATGGTGGGGCGTCGCGTCGTGATTTTGGGCTCCGGCGACATCGGGCTGATTATGGCCCGGCGTATGACGCTGGAGGGGGCGAAGGTTCTCGCCTGCGTCGAGATCATGCCGTATTCCGGAGGTCTTGCCCGCAACATCGCGCAGTGCCTCCACGACAACGACATTCCGTTGTACCTCTCTCACACTCTCGTCGACATCCGGGGCCGGGACCGCGTGGAAGGGGTGACGGCGGCGAAGGTGGACGACCTCAAAAACCCTGTTCCGGGGACGGAGTTTACCTTGGACTGCGACACCATTCTCCTCTCTGTTGGCCTGATACCCGAAAACGAGCTGACGAGAAAAGCGGGTATTTCAATGGATGAACGCACCCGGGGAGCTTACGTTTTCGACAACATGGAAACCACGACTCCGGGGATCTTCGCCTGCGGAAACGTCGTGCACGTCCACGACCTCGTGGATTACGTCACGCTGGAGGGAGAGCGGGCGGGCAGGGCCGCGGCGGCTTACGTGAACGGCGGATGCGGATCAGCGGACGCGAGAACCATCGCGCTGCGGGCGGACGGGGACGTAAGCTACACCGTTCCGCAGTACCTGCGCCTGTCCGGGGAAGATGCGGGTTCAGTTCCCGTGTTCTTCCGGGTGAGGCGAAACATTGTGGAGGGCACGGTCGTGGTGAGGGACGGAGACGAGAAGGTCGCGGCGTTCACCCGGAAGCATATGTCGCCGGGCGAGATGGAGCGTATCGCGCTGCCCCTGCGACTGTTGGGCCGCGTGCGGGCGGGTGAGCTCAGCATAACGGTGGAGAAGGTCGCGTCATGAAAGAAATCATAAGGGAAATGATATGTATCGTGTGTCCGAACGGATGCCGTCTCACGGTCGACGATTCCGGAGAGATAGGGGGATATCAGTGCGAGCGGGGCCTGGGCTACGCGAGAGATGAAACTGTGAACCCCACCCGGGTGCTGACGTCGACCGTCCGCGTCATCGGCGGAGTTCACCGCCGCTGCCCCGTCAAAACGGACCGCCCCGTTCCGAAGGGTCTTTTGATGAAAGCGATGGAACGAGTGAACGCCGTGGAGCTCACCGCGCCGGTGGAGTGCGGTCAGATCATCCTCGGAAACCTCCTTGGAACGGAGTCGAATCTCGTGACGACGCGGGAGATCGGACGGGCAAAGGAAATAATATCGGAAGCACAAGCCCCATAATGGGGTCCCGGGGTCCGCACCCTGGGCGAGGTATGGAGCGGAGCTCCATGGGCAGTAAAGTTCCTGTTTGAATTGTTGTTATTGCCCGGGATTCTGTGAGTCTGTTGACGAGGTGAGGGGATTATGGGCAAAAAGTGTATCGTGGCGTTGGATCAGGGGACGACCAGCACGCGCTGTATCCTGTTCGACGAGGCTGGAGCGCCTGTCGCGACCCATCAGCAGGAGCACGCGCAGATTTGCCCCCGGCCCGGGTGGGTCGAGCACGACGCCAACGAAATATGGTTCTGCGCGCAAAACGTGATTCGAGAGGCGATGGTCACAGCGCCTTCGGTGACTCCGGCGGCCATCGGAATCACCAACCAGCGGGAAACTGTCGTCGTGTGGGACAGAAAGACAGGCGAGCCCGTCTGTAACGCCATCGTGAGGCAGTGCATGCGAACGCAGGATTTTTGCGCCGAGTGGCAGAAGACGAAGGGATGGGAGCAGACTCCGACCGGCAACGGGAAGGTCAAGGACAAAACGGGCCTCCTCATCAGCAACTACTTTTCGGGAACGAAGCTCAGGTGGATCCTGGAGAACGTGGAGGGGGCCAGGGACAAAGCGCACCGGGGAGACCTCCTGTTCGGAACGATCGACACCTGGCTTTTGTGGAACCTGACCGGAGGGGTCAGGGGAGGAATCCACGTCACGGATGTCACCAACGCGTCCCGAACGCTTCTGATGAACATCAAAACTCTGACATGGGACGAGGAAATGCTGGACTTCCTCGGTATTCCGGTGAGCATGCTCCCCCGAATCGAACCATCGAGCTGCGTTTACGGAACGACTGCAAAGAACGCTGCTTTTGAAGCGGGCATCCCCATTTCCGGCATTCTCGGAGACCAGCAGGCCGCGCTTTTCGGTCAGGCGTGCTTCGAGCCGGGAATGTTGAAAAATACATACGGCACGGGACTTTTTATGCTTCTGAACACCGGCGACGTTTGCGCGTCGTCCCAAAACGGACTCCTGACGACACCCGCCTACAGCCTGAAAAGGGGAAGTTGTGTTTACGCGCTGGAGGGCTCCGTCGCGATGGGAGGCGCGACCGTGCAGTGGCTTCGGGACAACCTGCGGGTGATTGATACGGCCGAGGACAGCGAATATTTCGCGAATAAGGCAGGGGATTCCGGTGGAGTGTACTTTGTCCCCGCGTTTTCCGGACTTTTCGCTCCCTACTGGGACATGAGCGCGAGGGGGACCATCGTCGGGCTGACCCGTTACGTACGCAAGGAGCATCTGGTCTGCGCCGCGCTCGAGAGCATCTGTTATCAGACCCGGGACGTTCTCGAGGCGATGCAGAAGGACTCGAACATCCACGTGTCCGCGATGAAGGTCGACGGAGGCGCCGTGGGCAACGACACGCTGATGCGGATGCAGGCGGATATCGCGGGCTGTGATGTCGTTCGCCCCCTGTTCAGGGAGACCACGGCACTGGGGGCGGCGTACGCGGCCGGCCTCGCTGTGGGGTTCTGGGATTCCCTCGACATGCTGGGCGCCCTGTGGAAAAAGGATCGCGCCTTTTCCCCGACCATCACTCCGGAGGAGCGGGAGACGAAATACAGGAGATGGCAGAAAGCCATCGAGAAGTCGAGGGGGTGGACGGAAGGAGAGAAAGAGGGGAGGGGGAGCGAACAGAAATGACGGTGGCTTCTCTGCAGTCAGATTGGAGGGTTTGCAGCATGTTTCTGTTGGCAGGAGTTCGGGTTCGAGAGAGG
>JAITPZ010000218.1 GCA_031289165.1 Synergistaceae bacterium | reverse complement strand
AGTATCCATAACGTAAAATCCCCTTTCCTCTTGCCGTTTGGGTGGAACGAGAAACAGAATACACCGGGAATCTTAAGAAATTCTGAGGGATTTCTTAAGATTTTCTTAAGCCGGGGTTTTGCGATTGATTTCCTGGCTCTTAATCCGGAACCCGCCCTTTGCCATCCCGGTATTCAGTAGAAACACATACTGTTTAAAGTTGATAAATTTTGTTGGGTATGATAATCTTCGCTGAAACGAGGGGAAGGGGTGAGTGTCCGTGAAGCTGACAACCGTTACCCGTTATGGACTGCGCGCCCTGTCGGATCTTTCGGCGCGGGAGGGCGAGGGGCCGGTGACGGTCGGCGATATCGCGCGAAGGCAGGATATCCCGCTGAGTTATCTGGAGCAGCTCTTTGCGAAACTCCGGCGGGGACGCCTGATCGAAAGCGTTCGGGGAGCGCAGGGTGGTTACGTGCTGGCCCGTCCGTCCGGTCAGATAACGGTGGCGGAGATTATTCGGGCGCTGGGGGAGTCCATCGCTTTCGGCGAGTGTCAGACGGAAGCGGGCTGTCGAAATACCTCGGAGTGTCCTACCTACGAGCTGTGGCAAAAATTGAAGGGATCGGTGGACGACATTCTCGAGAGCACGACGCTCGAGGACATTGCGCGAAAGGAAAAACGGAAGGAAGATACGGCGCCTGGAGAGGCGGAACAAAGGGGAGGGGCATGCAATGCAGAACGTTTATCTTGACTACGCGGCGACGACGCCGACGGATCCCGAGGTTTTGGAGGCGATGAAGCCTTATTTCACGGAGTTTTTCGGTAATCCGTCCTCCGTCTATTCTCTGGCGGGTAAAAGCCGAGCCGCCATAGAGAAGGCCCGCGTCCAGGTGGCTACGGCCCTGAACGCGCTTCCGGAGGAAATTTTCTTTACCAGCAGCGGAACCGAGGCCGACAACTGGGCGCTGAAGGGGACGCTCGAAAAGCTGCGCTCGAAGGGCAGCCACGTCATCACCACGAAGATCGAACATCACGCCATTCTTCACACGGGGAACTACCTCGAAAAGGTGGAGGGGGGAAGCGTCACGTACCTTCCGGTGGACGGCGAGGGACGCGTTCGCCTGGAGGACCTGAAGGCCGCCGTCACGGACAAAACCATTCTGGTCTCCGTCATGTTCGCCAACAACGAGATTGGGACGATTCAGCCCATTAAGGCTATCGGGGAATTTTGTCGGGAAAAAGGCATCCTGTTCCACACGGACGCCGTTCAGGCCGCCGCGCAGCTGGATATCGACGTCGGAGCGCTTTCCATTGATATGATGTCCATGTCCGCTCACAAGATGTACGGGCCCAAGGGAACAGGGGTGTTCTACGTACGTAAGGGCCTGAAGCTCGAGAACTTCGTGCACGGCGGCGGACAGGAAAAGGGCAGACGCGCCAGCACGGAGAATATCGCGGGCATCGTGGGGATGGGCTTCGCCATAGAGAGGATGAAGGTCCGTCTGCCGCAGGAAAAACCCAGGATCAGCGGCCTGCGCGACCGCCTCATCGAGGGGGTTCTGAAGGCCATCCCGCACGCGAAGCTGAACGGCACGCGCGATGACGAACGCCTGCCGAACAACACGAATTTCAGCCTTATCGGCGTCGAGGGAGAAACCCTGCTTCTGGACCTCGACTCGAAGGGCATATCCGCATCCACGGGCAGCGCCTGTTCGTCGGGATCCCTCGATCCCTCGCACGTCCTGATGGCGATCGGCCTGACGCACGAGCAGGCGCACGGCTCTCTGCGCATGACGCTGGGACGGGGAACGACCGAAGAGCAGATCGACTACGTGCTGGAGGTGCTGCCCGAGATCGTGGCGAGACGGCGCAGCATGTCCCCTCTGTGGGAGGATTACCTGAAAAAAATCGGAGAGAAATAAACCGGGATGAAGTAAACTGAAAAGAAGTAAGTTTTTGAGAGATATCCGAGAGACGGTTTTTTATCGAGGGGGGTATTAAAAATGGCGTTGACATACAGCGAGAAGGTCATGGAGCATTTCAGCAACCCGCGCAACGTGGGGGAGATAGACAATCCGGACGGACTCGGCGAGGCGGGGAACCCCAGGTGCGGGGACATCATGAAAATCTATCTGAAGGTGAAGGATAATCCCGGGGGAGCCGCGGTCATCGAGGACGTGAAGTTCAAGACGTTCGGATGCGCGTCGGCGATCGCGTCGTCCAGCATGGCGACGGAGATGATCAAGGGCAGAACGGTCGACGAGGCGTGGGACCTGACGAATACCGCCGTGGCGGACGCGCTCGACGGGCTGCCTCCCATCAAGATGCACTGTTCCGTTCTGGCGGAGGAAGCCATCCACAAAGCGATCAACGATTACCGCGAGAAGCGCGGGCTCGACCTCATTCCCATGAAGGACTACGGCGACGAGCACGAAGTCTGCGCCGTGTAGCCGGTCGAACGACACGGCATAATTATGGAAGACAGGCGACGGTGCGGCTGGTGCGGAACGGAGGAGCTTTACGTAAGGTATCATGACGAGGAATGGGGTGTTCCCGTCCGCGACGATCGGAAGCTTTTCGAGTTCATCGTTCTGGAGGGAGCGCAGGCCGGACTTTCCTGGCTGACGATTTTAAGGCGACGCGAAAACTACCGCGCCGCCTTTGCCCTGTTCGACCCCGTGAAGGTGGCGTCCCTTGGGCCGGGCGATGTGGAGCGTCTGATGCAGAACGCCGGGATCATACGCAACAAGGCCAAAATCGAATCCGCAATCAAAAACGCCCGCGCCTTTCTGAACGTGGCGGAAGAATTTGGAACATTCGCCGCGTACCTGTGGAACTACGTGGAGGGGAAGCCGATCGTGAATCACTGGAGTGACCTTTCACAGGTTCCGGCCGTCACGCCTCTTGCCGAGAAAATCAGCAAAGACATGAAACGCCGGGGATTTTCGTTTTTCGGCCCTGTTATCTGTTACGCCCACATGCAGGCCACGGGAATGGTCAACGACCACCTGACGGGGTGTTTTCGATACGCCGACCTGTCGCACGAAACTCCATCTCCGGAATAGATGTTTTTTATCCTGTTCGTGATTTGCCGGTAAACTCCCGGCAGAGCGGGGAATTTACTGAATTTAAGCCCCATCTGATATTGATTTCATGCGATATTAGTGCCATGCGGCATCTTGTTCTCCTTCGATTCAGATGTTAATATGGCAAGGATCAATCGATGCGCCATTTTTTCATGAAAGACGGATGGCACGGGGGGGGAACGTGAAATGAAGCCGGTATCCTACGTTATCACGAATTTTATCGAGAAGACAATGAGTATCAAGGGACTGAGCCTGTACATTACATCCGACGGAAAGTATCTTGTTATGGATGGGCAGTTTGACACGATCTTCAAGTTCGACCTGATGTTTTCCGACAATGACTTCAGCTGCCAGATACTCGCCAGAGGTTCGGAGGGGCTGATGCTCAAGCATTCGGTCAATATTCCCTGGACCAACGGAGGCGCCCTGCGCGACTTCATGGAGTTTGTGCGTCAGTTATAACCGTTTTCGGCATCCGTGCCGGGATTGGTTTACGGTTCGAATCCTGAACCGGCCGACAATCAAAATGAGCAGGCATGACATTGGCGAGCTAAACCCCTGAAATTTCAGGGGTTTTTGCTTTTATGGACACTCACGGAGGTTCCTTCGCGTATGGTGTGGAAGAGAGAAAACAAAAAGGTTACAAATTGCAGAGGAGGTTTTATACTTAAATCGTAACTATTCAATAGTGCAGCAAAAAAGCTAAAAAACGGTACAAAAAGACCGAAAATGAAATTGGTTTTGTTTTATGTTTTTTTTTGTTTTACGCGCCTGCGATCTGTCTGACTCGTGGAGTACAGGATTCGGGAAAGTCTGAGAGGGGAGAGAGATCGAGGTGTATCGTTACGCGTTGTGGCGTTTGGTGTCGCTGGTTCCCGTCCTGGTGGGGGTGGCGTTTATTGTGTTCACCCTGCTGTATATCACGCCGGGAGATCCCGCCCGTATGGCTCTGGGCGACCTGGCTACGGACGAGATGGTGTGGGAGTTTCGGGAGAAAGAGGGGTTGAACGATCCCTTCCTGGTCCAGTTTGGACGTTATCTCTGCAACGCCGTGACGAAGGGGGATATCGGGAGGTCCTACATGACCAAAAGCCCCGTCCTTACGGAGCTGGCCGCATCCTTTCCGGACACCTTCAAAATTTCCGCTTTCGCTATCGTCATCGCCCTGGTTCTGGGCGTTCCCTTCGGGATCGTCTCGGCGGTGAAGCAGTACTCCATTTTCGACTCCATCACCATGCTCTTCGCCATGATCGGGATGTCGATGCCCGTTTTCTGGCTGGGGCTTCTGCTCATTCTGACGTTTTCCGTTCATCTGCGCTGGCTCCCCTCGTCGGGGCTGGACTCGTTCCGGGCAATGATCCTGCCCTCGGTGACTCTGGCGACGCAAAGCCTGGCCATCATCACCCGCATGACGCGTTCCAGCATGCTGGAGGTCATTCGCCAGGACTACATTCGGACCGCCCGCGCCAAGGGGCAGCGGGAGTCCGTCGTGATTCTGCGTCATGCCCTGCGCAACGCTCTGATTCCCATTGTGACGGTGGCGGGGGTTCAGTTTGGGATCCTTCTGGGCGGCGCGGTGCTGACGGAGTCCATCTTCTCCATTCCCGGCGTGGGTCGTCTGATGGTCAGCTCTATCAAGATGCGCGACTATCCCGTGGTACAGGGCGGCGTTCTTTTTATCGCGTTCGCGGCGACCTTCGTCAATCTGCTCGTGGATCTTCTCTACGTCCATATCGATCCGAGAATCGACGTGCGCCAGTGACGCCGAGAAACCGGGGAACCGCGTGGCGCGTTGTGAGGACGCTGCTGAGAAACCGCCTGGCCGTTTTAGGGGCGGCTATCATTCTGACGCTGGTGACGGCCGGCGTTTTCGCTCCGCTGGTCGCTCCCCGGGACTACGCCCGGCAGAGTCTGGAGCGGGGGTATGAGACGCCTTCCAAAGATTTCTGGCTGGGAACGGACCAGTACGGTCGCGACGTTTTCTCGCGAATCGTCTACGGTGCGCGAATCTCTCTCGCGGTCGGGTTTTTGACTGTGGGGATCGGCCTGTCGGTGGGGGTTCTGGTGGGCGTCGCCGCCGGATATTACGGCGGGAAAATGGGCAACATCCTGATGCGTCTGATGGACGTTCTTCTGGCCATGCCCTCGATTCTGCTCTCCATCGCCATCGCCGCTTCTCTGGGGCCAGGGCTTTTCAACCTGATGGTGGCGGTGGGCATCTCCAGCGTTCCCCGTTATGCCCGCATCGCCCGGGGCTCGGCGCTGTCGATCCGGGAAATGGAGTACATCGAGGCGGCCAGGGCCTCGGGCAGCAGCGATCTGCACATCCTGACGCGCCACGTCATTCCCAACTGCATGGCGCCTCTGATCGTGCAGGCCACCCTCGGGGTCGCCTCGGCCATCCTGAACGCCGCGGCCCTGTCCTTCATCGGCCTGGGCGTGCAACCGCCCTTTCCGGAGTGGGGGGCCATGCTTTCGGAGGGACGTCAGTTCATACGCGAGCTTCCCCATCTGACGATTTTTCCCGGACTGGCCATCATGATCACGATCCTTGGATTCAACTTCCTGGGCGACGGCCTGCGCGACGCTCTGGATCCCAGACTGAGGAACTGATTTCGGCAGGAAAACGGAGGAGGTCAGTACGATGCGGACTTCTTTAATTCTGCCTTCAGAATCCTTTTTTATCAGGAAAATAAATTGAAAAATATTCCGCTGGAGAGATTTTTCACGAAAAAGGGCCTTTTGCCGACGCCGACGCCTCCCGCTGTTTCCTGTCCCGCCTGGGAGGTTCGAGTGCCGATGCTGACCAATCCTATTTTCGTGCTGGACGCCTCCCTCGCGTTTGGAGCCGCCTGGTTTTTTCCCTCCGTTCTGTTCGCCGTCCTCATGGACTTCGCGGGATTTGGGAGGGAGGAGATTCTTTTCGTCGTGAGCTGGGTTGGCGTGTGCGTCGCGCTTCTGGTCGGCGTGTGCTGTTTCTTTATTCTGGTCCGCTTTGGCAACGGCTACTATGCCCGTTACACGCTTTCCGCCGCGGGGATCGCGTGCGAGATCGCTCACGAGCTTCCTTTGAGCGCGCCCGAGTCGAAAAAGGGGTCTTTTATCCTGTCGTGTCGCGCCAGACGAGTGTCTTCCGGAAGCATCTCCTTCGTCGGGACCGAGAAATGGGCGACCTGGGACAAAATCCAAAGAGTCAAAGTCCTGTCCACACTGAGGGTCGTCACGCTGTCGGACGCCTTCCTTCCCGTTTTTCGGATTTTTTGCCCCGATGACGCGACCTGCGACCGCGTTCTGGAGTTCTGTACGGCGATGCTGGCTCAAAACGCCCGCGAGTGAGCGGCGACACCTGACTGAGAAGGAGGAGTGAAGGGGGAAAGAATAAGCCTGTCCACAAATTTTCTCACTATTGGGGTCAGGGGGTCCAGGACCCCTTGAAGATTTTTTAATGTTTTGGTTTCACAATTTTACGAGGAAGCAGGCTGTTATGAAAAAAGTTTTTCCTTTTCCGGGGACTCGCCGCGCTCCTGTTGACCTTTGGGAGCATGGGAGCCATGCGGCGGAGCAGGACAGGAAGGACTCCTTCATCTACGCGAACGGGTACGACGTTCGGACGCTGGACCCTATCGGCACCAAAGAGAATACAGCACAGGGAGGCTGGAAATGATCGACTACCGTTTGCCCGTGTCCCGTTTGACCCAGGCCATGCAGGCCAGCGGGATACGCGAAATAATGAACAGGGCGGGGGCGCTCGAGCGCGCCGGAAAAAAGGTGATTCACATGGAAATCGGGCGGCCGGACTACGACTCCCCCGCCTGCGCGAAGGACGCCGTGAAAAGGGCCCTCGACGAGGGAAAGGTGCATTACACGGACACGGCGGGCACTCCGGAGCTGCGGCGCGCCATCGCGGACGTCATGAAACGGGATCACGAAATGGAGATCGACCCCGACGGGGAGGTCGTGGTCACCGTCGGCGCCCTCGAGGCGTTGCTGGCGGCTTTTTTCGCGTTCCTGGAGCCGGGGGACGAGGTTCTTGTCCCGACGCCCTTCTTCCCCGCATACGCCGACCAGATCACGCTGGCCGGTGGGGTGCTTCGCGAGGTTCCCTGCCGGTTCGAGAACGAATTTCGCCTGAGCGCCGCGGACCTCGCGGCGGCGGTCACCCCGAAGACTCGCATGCTGCTGCTGAACACGCCCAACAACCCCTCGGGGGCCGTGATGAGAAGGGAGGAGCTGGCAGATATTGCCGCTCTGGCGCAGAAACACGACTTCCTGGTGATCAGCGACGAGTGCTACGAAAAGTTTTCCTACGAGGGGCGGCACGTTTCCATCGCGTCGCTGCCGGGGATGCGCGAGCGGACGATCATCATCAGCTCGGCCTCCAAGACGTTTTCCATGACGGGCTGGCGCGTAGGCTGGCTCATCGTGCCGGCGCCCGTGAAACCCTTCGTGGCCAAGTGCCACCAGAACTTCACGAGCTGCGCCTCGTCCTTCGCTCAGGCGGGCGTGGCCGCGGCGCTTTACGACGCAGGGGAAGACGTGAAGCGGATGATCGATGGTTACAAAGAGCGACGGGACGCGCTGATCGCGCGTCTTCGGGGTATTCGGGGTTTCGAGGTCAACATGCCCGGGGGGGCGTTCTACGCCTTTCCGCGCGTGGCGGAGCTCACGTCGCGTTTCGGCATGAGCACGACGGATTTTGCGACGTGGCTTCTGGAGGAGGCGGGCGTGGCCGCGGTCCCCGGCGAGGCGTTCCACGCGCCAGGCAATTTCCTGCGCATGGCGTACTGCCGGCCCCTCGAGGAAATTCACGAGGCCATGGACCGCATCGAAGCGGCCGTGAAGAAAAAATGAGGGGTTCGGGGCGAAAAACTCCTGTTCGAGAAGGCGGGGCTTCCTTCTACTGTCAGGCGATACCGGGCATATTCGCCCTGCTCGCCATCCACTTCGGCTTCCCCGGCGAGAAGGGCGAACCGTCGAAGAAGCGAGAGCCCTGAGGCTCCGCCTCAAACTCCGCAAGGGGTCATGGACCCATTGATTCCAATTATTAAAACATTTAAGCCGAAGGGATGATCGAGGCATGAGTGAAATTTGTGCGGAAATGAACGGCATGGTGAGCGAGTATCTGAGAACCGGCACCTTTCCGGTGGCCGTAAAAATCTATAAAAAGAACGAAGAGGTCCCCGCTGGCATCAAAGCGAAAACGCCTCTGAAGGATTTTGGGCATCGCCTGGCCCTCTGTCAGGGAATCACTATGGCGAGGAAGCTGGGGACCGTTCTGAAGTTCACCAGGGAAGATCAGTCCTGTCCGCTGGCTCAGATAATCACGGGTTATATCGAAGAGCCCGACCTCATCAGGGACGGAAGCGTGGTTTATCCCCTTTACACCGGAAGCATGGAGGCGGGCAAAATAACTCAGTCGACCACTCCCAAAATGCCGTCCGCCGATACGGGCGCCATTGTCGTGGCGCCCCTGCAGAGGGCGAATTTCGAGCCCGACGTGATCATCATCTATGGAAACCCCGCGCAGGTCGTGCGCATGGTGCAGGGGGCCCTGTATAACGAGGGCGGCTACATAGAATCCCGCTTCGCCGGGCGAGGCGCCTGCGGGGGAGAGATCACCGTCCCCTACAGCCAGCAGAAGTACAACGTCGTCGCTCCGGGAGGCGGCGAAAGGGTGTTTGCGCTCACGTCCGACGACGAAATGGCGTTTGCCGTCCCCTCCTCGAAGTTCAGGTCGTTCATGGAGGGCGTGATCGCGACCCACAAGGGAGGCGTCGCCCGTATGCCGACCCCGATAGCGGGCGTGAGCCAGGAACCGAAATGGCCGTCGACGTACAACGAGCTGTGTAAATATGTGGATTCTCTCTGAGGAGGACGGCGCTCTGTGCCGGAATATCCGCGGCGTGGCGTGAACGAAAAAATTCAGGCGCGGGAGGTGAAAGATAAGGCGGTGTACGCTTATCGGAAAAATGGATGTCTCTCAAATTTGCCAAAAATATGAAAAAGAGGTCATCGAGTGGCGGAGGGAATTTCACATGCACCCGGAACTCTCTCTTCAGGAGGCCTGGACCTCGAACAGAATTAAGGAAGAGCTGAATGAGCTGGGCATACCCTTCGAGACCGTCGCGGGGACCCACGGTTTTGTGGGAGTCGTCGAGGGGGCGAGACCGGGCAAAACGATAGCCCTCCGCGCGGACATGGACGCTCTGCCCATGCTGGAAGAAAATGATGCCCCTTACAAATCCCGCATCGACGGAGCGATGCACGCCTGCGGGCACGACGCGCACGTGGCGATGCTCCTGGGCGCCGGGGCCGTGCTCAGAGAGCTCCGAGCCTCCTTCAAAGGCAAAATACTGCTGTGCTTCCAGTCCGCCGAGGAAATCGCCGCCGGCGCCTCCGAGCTCATCGACTATCTGGAAAGCGGGGGAGGCGTCGATCAGGTCATCGCGCTTCACGTGTGGGCCGACATAGAGGCGGGAAAGATTCTGCTCCTCGACGGCCCCGCCATGGCCGGCGCCGTCGGGATGGAAATTTGCGTAAAGGGGCGGGGCGGACACGCGTCACGCCCCGATCTGGCCAGAGATCCCATCAAGCCGGCGTGCGAGATGGTCCTGAAAATGGCCTCGATTCCCTCCAACTTTTATGACGTCCTGGACCACAGCGTCGTTTATTTCGGAAAAATTCAGGGCGGGACGATGGGAAACATCTTCCCGGATCAGGCGACAATCAGCGGCGGATGCCGGTTTTTCAGGGCCGAAGGAAAAGAGGCGATTGTGGCCCATGCCCGGCGAATCGCGGAGGGCGTCGCTCGCGCCTGGGACGTGGAAATCGAGGTGAAAACCCCGCGCGCGAGCCTCCCCCCGGTGGTCAATCACCATCAGCCCGTGCTGAGGGCACGCGAGCTGGTCTCCCTGGTGGAAGGGCTCACGCTTGACGAAACGGACCGGCCCCTCTGCGCTTCGGATAACTACGCCAATTTTTTATTGAAATATCCCGGCTTCTACGGATTTCTGGGCGCGAGGAACGAGGATAAGGGCATCGTTTGGACGCAGCACAACACCCGATTCGACGTCGACGAAACGATCCTGCGGAAGGGATACGAATTCATGTGCAGATACGCCCTGGATTTTCTGGAGTAAAAGCGGCAGACCGCGGTAGAATATCCGGTAATAAATCGCGCGTTCCTGAAAAGGGCGCGCGCTTTGCTCTCCGACAATAGAAACAACAGTGAACAGTGGGTCGCTGACGATGAAATTCGCGCGTTGATCGATCAAAAGTTGTATTTCGTGCTGCACGCGCCTCGTCAGACGGGAAAGACGACCTGCTCCTGTTCCAGGATGATGTCGGCGGCGTGGGGGATCGCCAGAAACGACGCGTTCTCTCCGTAACGGCTCAGGGCGTCCTTTATTCCATATTCCAGCGTGCGCCCGGTTTGCGTGATTTTCTCATAGAGATCGAAGCACAGAAGCCGAACAGGGGCCGCGGGATGAAATTCGCGGCCTCTTACGATTTCGCGAGGCGCGCGCCCATTTCGAACGCCCTTCCGCAGTCCGCCGGGAACCGCTCGTCTCTGAGCCTGCCTCTTTCGACGGGATCGCACAGGGAGTACTCGTATTTGGAGTAGTCGTCGAACTGGTACGTTTCATGCACCGTCATGTATTCCGTGGTCCCGTTCAAAAACGCCAGATATTCCGTAAAATTTTTGAAAAGATATTCGTACCCGGCCGATTTCATGCGTTCGACGCTTCGGTTCATCGTGTAGATGAAGCCCGTCGAAATGCGGCCCTTAAAGTAAGATCTGTCCTCGTGGCGATACGCCAGGTTCATGAATACGAGGCGCTCGATGAACGAGCGCATCCCCCCGGTCACGTCGCCGAGGAACACGGGTGACCCCAAAAGCAGCATGTCGGACGCCATGATCCGATCCAGAACTTCCGTCAGGTCGTCGCGTATCGCGCATTTCCCCCCGTGTTCCACTCCTTTCAGCTTACAGTTGAAGCAGCTCGCGCAGCCCCTGTAGCTCAACGCGTACAGATTCACGATTTCATCCGCTTCCGCGCCAACGGATTTTGCGCCGTCCAGAGCGTGTCTCAATAGCGTGTGGGTGTTCCAGTTCTTCCTCGGACTGCCGTTCACCGCAACAACCCTCACAGGCTTTTTCGATCCCGTCATATTAAAACCCCCCTGAAATTTCATCATTCCACGTGTGGATTCTTCCATTGTATCCCACGTTTGGCAATGGACATTTCTGTAGACAACTTCAGGTTAAAGGGCACGCCAGCAAAAGGTGTCCGGTGCGATTCTCTTTCCGTGGATCGGGAAAATCTCCAATTTACTGGCTGGCTGACTTTGGGCGATTATTATGATAATGACAGCAGCATGTGGGGAAATTTGACAGAATCCCACGACTAAAGTCGTGAGATTCCGGGATCAGCAAAGATTGTCTGCCGACAGGAGACAAATTTCTTTTATACCTGAGCGCCCTCGGCGCTCAGGGCCGCAGACTCAGCGAAGCCGCGCGACACAGGTTATTTTGTTCGCTGGCTCTCTGCTGAACGCGCATTGGCGTCAGCGTATCTGTTTTGCGACGTCTTCCTGTTTAATGACGGTCTGCTCCCCCGTGCTCATGTTTTTCACGGTGACGGCGCCGTTCGCGAGTTCCTCCGCGCCGATGATGCAGACCCAGCCGACGCCCGCGTTGCCCGCGCTCTTCATCTGCGCTTTGACGCTGCGGCTCCAGCGGGAGGCGTCTCCCGCGTCCTGAGTGGCGGATATTCCCTCCATGCGCAACCTGTGGGCCAGGAGCTGCGCGGCGCCGCGCGCGGCGTCGTCCTGCGCGATGACGCAGACCTCCGTTCGCGGCCTGTCACCGAAGGTCGCGCCCTGCTGCTCCATGACCATGACGATGCGGTCGATGCCCGCGGCGAAGCCCACGCCGGGCAGGTGGGGGCCGCCGACGGACTCCGCCAGGTTGTCGTAACGTCCGCCGCCGCACACGGCGTTTTGCGAGCCCAGGTCGCCGGACAGGATTTCGTACGCCGTTTTGGTGTAGTAATCCAGTCCGCGCACCAGCCGCTTGTCGAGCTTATAAACGAAGCCGAGGCGCGTCAGGCCGGCTTTGACCTCCTCGAAGTGCGACGCGCACTCCGCGCACAGGTGCTCGTGGACGGAGGGGGCCGAGTCGGCGATCGCGCCGCACTCC
>JAITPZ010000188.1 GCA_031289165.1 Synergistaceae bacterium | reverse complement strand
AAGCCGATCGAGTCGAAAAAGCTGCCGAGGATCTCGGAGACCTGATCGAACTCCACGAGAAAGGCGTCGTGCCCGACGTCGCTTCGAATTTCCCGGTACAGAGCGTTTACGCCGGCGTCGCGGGCCGCGTCGGTCACCTCCCGGACCTGCCAGGCGGGGTAGAGGATGTCGCTGTTGATCCCCACCGCCAGAAAGGGTTTTTTGCGCATCGGCTCAAAGGCGGCCTCGGCGTCCCCGTAGCCCTTTCCCAGGTCGTGCAGGTCCATCATCTTCGTCAGATACAGATAGCAGTTCGCGTCGAAGCGCCGCGTCAGGAGCTTTCCGTGGTGCATCAGATAGCTTTCGACGTCGAAGTGACCTTCCCACTCGTCGATGTTTCGGGATGACCTCATGTGGCGTCGCACGAAGGAGTCCTCGCTGCGGTACGTGATCATCGCCAGCATACGCGCGTTGAAAAGGCCGTTGACCGGGCCCCTGCCGGGCGGGTAGTCGCCGCCGTTCCACTCGGGGTCCGAGGTGATCGCGTGGCGCTGGACGCCGTTGAAGGCTATGGCCTGGGGGTAGAGACGCAGCGGCGCGGCGAGGACCACGCCGAACTCCAGGTCGGCCGCGAACTGAGAGACCCACTCGAGCGCGATCATCCCGCCGAGGGAGCCCCCGACGACCCCCGCGACGCGCCGAATGCCCAGCGCCTCGAGCGCCAGTTTCTGCGACCGCGCGACGTCGCGGGGGTCGATCACGGGAAAACGCATCCCCCACGGGCGCCGCGTCCCCGGCTCAATGTCGGTCGGGGCGGAGCTTCCGTAGGGGCTGCAGAGATTGTTGCAACAGACGACGCACAATTTGTCGGTGTCCAGAACGCCCCCCGGCCGCACCACCGCGTCCCACCACGCGTCAGGCAGGTCGGGCGCGGCAGCCCCCGCCATGTGGTGGCTGCCCGTGAGCGCATGGCAGACCACCACGACGTTGGAGCCGTCGGAGCGCGGAGTCCCGTTGATGGAGCAGGCAACGCGAACCTCCGTCAGGACCTTCCCGGAGTGAAGCGTCAACTCCGGCAGCAGGACCGACTCGAACCGTTCGGATATGGGGCGATTGAGGCTCAGGGGGGCTGAGCCTGGCTTCGCCTCGCAAAAACCCTCGGTCCGGTCGCTACACGGGCCCCGCTGGTCCCCCTGGTTATTCAGCGTTTCCATCGCTCTGATTTTATGCCTTCGCGAGAGCCTGCTCGATGTCGGCCAGGATGTCGTCGATGTGTTCGATGCCGATGGAAAGGCGAACCAGCTCGGGAGGAAGCCCTCCGGCCCGCTGCTGTTCCTCCGTAAGCTGGCTGTGCGAGGTACTCGCCGGGTGAAGCGCGAGGGACTTCGCGTCGCCCACGTTCGCCAGGTGGCTGAAGAGCTCGAGCGCCTCGATGAAGCGCGTACCCGCGTCCACGCCGCCCCTGACGCCAAAGACCACCATGCCGCCGAAGCCCTTTTTGAGGTACTTCGAGGCCGTCGGATACGTCGGGTCGTCCTTCAGACCGGGGAAGCGGACCCACTCCACCTTCGAATGGGAGGCCAGGTACTCGGCGACCTTCGCGGTGTTTTCCACATGACGCTGCATTCTGAAGGGAAGCGTTTCCAGTCCCTGCAGGAAGATCCACGCGTTATCCGGCGACAGGCACGCGCCCAGGTTGCGCAGGGGAACGGTGCGCACGCGCAGGGCGTAGGCGATGGGCAGCAGGGGTTCCGGAAGGTCGTGGGCCCAGCGGAGTCCGTGGTAGTTGGAGTCGGGCTCGTTGAGCAGCGGGAACTTTTTGTTGCCCTTCCACTTGAATTTCCCGGAGTCCGTGATGCTGCCGCCGATGGCCGTGCCGTGCCCGCCGATCCACTTCGTCAGGGAGTTGACCACGATGTCCGCCCCGTGCTCGATCGTGCGCAGAAGGTAAGGCGTGGTGAAGGTCGCGTCCGCGATCAGAGGGATTTCCGCCTCGTGGGCGATCCGGGCGACCTCGGCCACGTCCGTCACGTCGAGCGCCGGGTTCCCGATCGTCTCGATGTACAGGGCCTTCGTTTTGGCCGTAATCGCCTTTTTGAAGTTCTTCGGGTCCCGCGCGTCCACGAAGTGAACCTTCAGCCCGAACTGGGGGAAGATGGAGTCGAACATCGTGTAGGTCCCGCCGTAAAGGTTCGTCCCGGAAACGATCTCGTCCCCCACGCCTGCCAGCGTCGCTATGGCGTAGTGAATCGCGCTCGTCCCCGAGGCCACGGCGATACTGGCCGCCCCGCCCTCCAGAAGGGTGATGCGCTGCTCCAGAACGTCCACCGTCGGGTTCGTCAGGCGGGTGTAGATGTTCCCGAGTTCCCTCAGGGCGAAGAGGTCCGCCCCGTGCTTCACGCTCTTGAATACGAAGGAACTCGTCCTCGAAATCGGAAGCCCCCGCGACAGCGTCGCCGCGTCAGGCTCCTGTCCGCCGTGAATCGCCAGTGTTTCGAAATGCCACTTCTCCTTACCCATTCCCTATTCCTCCTGTGCTCTATTCAGATATGAAAACAAAAAAAACGGGGACCCCCGTCAAAGGGATCCCCGTCACTGGAACGCACGAAACGGCTAAACGCCGATCGCTCCAGGCGAGGACCCGCGATTCACGCACATCATCATGCTCATGGCATACCGACCCACGACGACAAAACACGCATTTCCAAACATCAGCAGACCCTCCTTCTTCAAAATTTCCCGGACTCGACTCAGCATATAAACCAGATAATATATCAATCTTATCTGATTTATATTGGATGATACAGTAAACACCGACGCCTGTCAACGCTTCGGACCGACCCTTCATGGCAAACGCATGAAGAGATGTGTCAGATATTGCATTTCAAAGACAGATAGGGTAAAAAGACAGCTATTCCATAAAACGTAAAGGAGCAGCTTTCGATGCCTGAAGTAAAGACAAACATTCATGAATATTTTGGCGATCTTCCCGATCCACGAAAAGAGAATCGCACCAGACACCTTTTGCCGGATATCCTCGCCATCGTGCCATGTGCGGTTATCAGCGGGGCTGAAGGCTACAACTGCCGGCGACCGGCGGTATGCCTGTAAAGCGCCCTCAACACAAGGGCTATTGGAAGCCCCATTTCTCTGTATTTGAATGCCGCCGTAATATCATCAAAATTAAAACCGGTTCGGACGGGGCGTTACCCATTCCATCGCCACTGTCCCGCTATTTCAGCAGGCAACCATTTCGGAACGCACCGCAGTAACTCCCGTGAGCGACTCGGGTATCCAGAGATTGGGTTGCGTACCGTTTCTGTAATTTCCCGCAATTTCCGCGAACTGGCCGGCTACCTGGCAAAACACGTTCACCAGCGTCGGGTCAAAGTGGATGCCCGTTTCTTCCCTGATAATCCGTTCAGCGTCTTTCGCAGAGAGCGGTTCTTTGTACGGACGCACTGAAATCAGGGCGTCGTACACGTCAGCTATTGCCATTAAACGCCCCTCCAGCGGAATGTTGTATCCCCGCAAACGCATGGGATAGCCGGTACCGTCCCATTTTTCGTGGTGAGTTCCGGCGATGATTTTAGCGTGATGCAAAAAAGCGTGTTCGGTCGTGTTCTCCTCGATGATTTCGATGGCGCAGACACCAATTAAGACGTGTTTTTTCATTTCCTCGAACTCTTCCGGGGTTAATTTGCCTGGTTTATTCAGGATAGCGTCGCTGATCGCGATCTTTCCAACGTCATGCAATTGCGCGGAGGGAATCAGAAAACCCAAGTCCCACTTTGCGGTCTCGCTTTCATAAATTTTATCCCTGATCAGAGCGTCCACTAACAGTTTAAGGTATTCCTGAGTGCGGTAGACGTGCCCTCCGGTAACGATGTCGTTAAACTCCACCATCTCCGCGACAGTAGTTAAGATCGCGTTTTGCAGTTCCGTAACCTGCCTCGTTTTTCGCTCGACCATCTCTTCCAGGTTCTCGCTGTAGTTTTTAAGCGCTTTTTTCTGCGAAGAAATCAGGAGGTGATTTTCTATTCGCTTGAGTAAAAGCGGTGCGGAGAAAGGTTTTAAGATGTAATCGATGGCCCCCAGGCTTAGACCTTCCAGCTCGCTGCCCTCGTCTTTTTTTGCCGTCAGGAAGATGACCGGAATCTCAGCAAACCTGGGGTCGCTCCTGAGCCTCCGGATTGCTTCGTAACCATTCATCTCGGGCATTTCAATGTCCAGCAATATCAAATCCGGAAGAACCTTTTCCAGAAGCTCGAAAAGTTTGGCTCCGGAGGGTAATGGGAACACCTCGTAAAACGCTTTCAGGATATTTTTGCCCATAGTCAGGTTGGTCATGTTGTCATCAACCAGGACAATCCTGTGACGGCTCCTTCCGGCGCTGTTTTCCATCTCGATATCTCCTTTTTACCTGATTATGATGCCAGCCTTTCCTCAATCTGGCAGAACTCCACCTGATTCACCTGTTCTCTGAGCCAGGCGACAAGTTCACCTCCGACTTCGTAGTCGTAGCTCTCCAGATTATCCATGATCTCGTCCACCATGCTCATCTCGTAATTGGCGCACGCTTCGCGCAGGTGCGCCAGCAATTCCACGTCCGGTTCGCTCTTTTTGGGTTTTGAGGTCAAAGCGGCCGTTTTTTCGAGCATCGCGGACAGACCTTCGATCAGTTTTTCCGCAAGCTCGATAAAGGCGTCGTTATTCGACTGGACGAACGCGAAATCTTCTCGCTTTGCCGCGTGCTCCAGGTCCTGCGCTTTGTTTCCGACAGGCTCGGCGCAGATGTTGTAACTGCTGCCTTTGATGCCGTGAACGATGATGGCGTACTCCGCTAAACGCTCCTTTTCGCACAGGCGTATCCGGTCGAGCAGCGGTTTGGTGTTGACGGCGTAGGATTTAAGCACATTCAGGAGCAATTCTTCGTCGTCGCCCAGCCGCGTCAGCGCTTTTGCAAGGTCAACCCCGTCAATCCGCCACTGCCCGACTGTATGCGACGCACCGGCGCTCGCCGTTTCCTCAAAAAGCTCCGGCGTTCCCTCGGAGAGCCTCGGTTCATTTTCCGCCTCTTTGTTTCGTACCCACTGACGAATGGCCTGATCCAGGCGCATCACGTCAATTGGCTTCGAGAGAAAGGCCTGGAAGCCGTTTTTAAGGAACTTCTCCTCGCTCCCGATAACAGCGTCGGCGGTCAGGGCGATGATGGGCACGTTTTGAGCGAACTCGCTTCCGAGACCGCGAATGATTTGCGTCGCCTCGATGCCATCCATGCCGGGCATCATGTGATCCATAAAAATGGCGTCGTATTTGACCTCGGCCTTACCGATCAGCTCTATCGCCTGGGGACCGCTGCTGACGCAATCTATCTGCATTCCATAAGGCTTCATCATCCCTTTGGCGACATCGAGATTCGTAGCGACATCATCGACGACCAACACTTTGGCGTAGGGAAGCTGTAAACGAACCAGTTTCGCGTTTCGATTTTCCCTGCAGTCGGAGAAACGGAAATTTCTGAGGTTTTCCGCGATTTCCTTGCCAATGGTCGCGTCGGAAACGAATTTTTGTCGAAAGCGCACCGTAAACGTGCTTCCTCTGCCGTATTCGCTTTCCACCGAAATGGAACCGCCCATCATCTCCACCATTTTTTTGGTGATCGAAAGGCCCAGCCCGGTGCCCTCGATCTTGCGATTGCTTTTCACGTCAACCTGGTTATACTCGGAAAACAGCTTCTCAATGTCCTCCTGGCGAATGCCGATCCCGGAATCTTTTACTGCGGAAGTCAGCCACACCCCGTCGCCGTCCCTTTCACACGAGACGCTCCAGTCCACGGTTCCCTCTTTCGTGTATTTGAAGGCGTTGCTCAAAAGGTTGTTGAATACCTGTCTGACCCTCAGCTCGTCGCCAAACAGTTTTCCGGGCAGCGTCTCGTCGAGGCGCAACCGGAACTGAATCGTTTTCTCGCCGATGCGCATGAGGTTAAGCGTGAGAGTGTCGTTGATAAGGCTGGGAGTTTCGTACTCGACCGGTACCAGTTCGAACTTCCCGGACTCGATTTTTGATATGTCCAAAATGTCGTTGATGATTCCCAAAAGCGTTTTGCCGGAATTGTTGATTTTCCTCAGATAATCGAGAGCTTCTCCGCGAATGTCGTCGAAACATAAAGCCAGTTCGCTCAAACCGATGATCGCGTTGAGCGGGGTGCGCATTTCGTGACTCATGTTGGCAAGGAAAGTGCTTTTGGCGCTCGACGCGCTTTCCGCAATGTTTTTAAGCTCCGCCAGGCGTATATTTTGCGCGCCCATCTGCTCAAAGGGTCGTGCGATGCTTTTTCCCGCCAAAAGCGCGGCCAATCCGCCTAATCCCAGGCACACCGCCGCCGCGAGCAGCAGACCTTTTTGGACCTGCATGATCGGGCTTTCCGAAATCGGAGAGGATACGCCAAGCGACCATCCCGCGTCCGACCCCGCAATTGGCGTATAAGCGCAAACTCGTTCAACTCCGAGGTATTTATACTCGTCCGCGCCGATTGCCCCGCCGATCATAGTGGCGTGAAACGCGGCTGAGGATTCGTAAGAAGGATCGTTCCTCGCCATTTCAATGGTATTGATCCGCTCCCGAACAGGGTCTTTGTTGCTGTTGGCGACAATCGTCCCCTCCTCGTCGAGGATGAAGATACCGCCTGTTTGCCATATTTTGAACTGTGAGAGCAAGTCGGCGAACAGCATCCCGGAAATCGTGGCGATCAAAATGTGATCGCTCGCGGGAACGCAGATTCGCAAAACGAGTTCCCCGGTCGCCGTTGTTTCCGTAGTCGAAATGATGCTGTCTCCCTGAAACGCCCGCCGGACGTATTTACTTTTAAAGAAATCCGGCGATGGCTCGCATTGCCCGGAAGAAATCACTTTGCCGTCTCTGTCGAGATGCGTCAAAGCAAGGAAGAAGTCATTTTTCCTGATCATGGACTGGAGCAGGTTGGGCATCAGATCGTCCCCCATATACTCCACCTGACTGGCGGCCTCTTTCAAAATTGCTTTCAGAGACCTGATTTCGTTGGAGATCATGATGTTTGCCATATCTCTGATGACGCTCATATCCTTTTCAATTGTCGCCACGGAGTGACGTTGAATGAAGAACAGCCCCACAGCCGCACTGGATAAGGTGATCGCGGCGACGATGGAAATGATGATGAGAACAACTTTTGTCCGAACGGATAGCATCGTCAAACATCTCCTCGTTTTAACATTCGTATCTGCTCGAAAACTCCCATCCTCTGAAGCAGGAACATATCCTCCGGCAGAGCAGAGGTTTATTAACAGATTAGTCTGAAAAAACGATTATAATTATATTATTTATCAAATGAATACGATTAGCATTTACACGGAGATAGTTATACGGGAAATAACCACTTTTTTTGTAACGATTCAACTCTTGACAAAAATATCACCAATCTCGCATCTGTAAAAATCGCTTTCTGACGCAATAAAGATTTTCAGGCCCGACATGGCCTCAAATAGCCCCGAAAATGATTTATGACCGGAAAATCATTTCCCGCGAAGGAAATGGTCGTATAATGCAAGCCGAAAAGCTCCAAAATGGGCTTTAAGACGAAAAAATGACATCAGCCGGGGGAACGCCATGAAGGTACAGGCTGCCGTGCATTTGGGGATGTGTACAAACCTCGTGATTCGACGCTTCCCGGAAAAACTTTTGGGCTTTTGGTTATATAATCGCAGGGGAAGAAGTTTGCTGACCGCGGTGGACAGAAACGATGATGGGGGAGAATACGATGTACGAAAACGACGAGGCCGTCCTTAAGGTGCGTGCCGCGCTGGACGCTCTGGGTTGTGCGGATCTGAAGGTAAAAATAACGGAGGAGACGATCTTTACGGTTGAGGACGCCTCGAAGGCCGTGGGAGCTCCGGCGGAGGAAATCCTGAAGAGCCTTGTCTTTCTGACGGACGGCGAGCCCGTTCTCGTTCTGATGAGCGGGGCTAACCGCGTGAACCTTCACGCGGTCGCCGGCGCGCGCTCCGTGCACGTCCGAAAGGTGAAGATGGCGACGGCGGAGTACGTGTTCGAAAACTTTGGCTTTAAAGTGGGGGGAGTGCCGCCGGTGGGTTATCCGACGCGCCTGCCCGCTCTGCTGGACGACGATCTGTTTCTCTATCCCGTGGTGTGGTCCGCGGCGGGGACGGATCACGCGTTTTTCCCCATAGCGCCGGAGCGCCTTCTGGAGGTGACGGGGGGCGTCAGGGTTCCCCTCAAAAAAAGCGGGGCAGGCGTTGCCTGACTTCAGGACGTCGCCTGATTTAAAAGCGTCGCCCGGCGCCGG
>JAITPZ010000132.1 GCA_031289165.1 Synergistaceae bacterium | reverse complement strand
TGAAACGTACCAGGTGGACGCCGACGCGAAACCCGTCTCGGAAGAAGAGCTCGTTCAGGGTGCGATCAAGGGTATGGTCGAATCCTGGAAGGATCCCTACACTCGTTTTGTGGGGCCCGAGCAGCTCAGGGAAGAAGAAATCGAGATGGAGGGGCAGTACGGCGGAGTTGGGATGTACATTGGAGATCGGGACGGCAGAATTCTGGTCATCAGTCCCATCGAGGATACCCCTGCGGACAGGGTCGGACTGAAGCCCATGGATCAGATCGTCAAGGTGGGCGACGAGGTTGCTCTGGGATGGGACTCGCAGGAGGTCGTGAAGCGCCTGAGGGGAAAACCGGACACGTCCGTAACCATCTGGGTGCGCCGCGAGGGCGAGGAAGAACTGTTGAAGTTCGAACTCGTTCGCGAGGTCATCAGGATCAAATCGGTTCGGTACGAGATGCTCTCGGACGATATCGGGTATATTCGCCTGACTCAGTTCAAGCAGAAGACGGACACGGAGACGGAAGATGCCCTGAAGGATATTATCGATCAAAAAGCGAAGGGTCTGATTCTGGACCTTCGAAATAACGGAGGGGGCCTGCTTAACGTCTGCGTCAACATCAGCAGCATGTTCCTGAACGGTGGCCCCGTCGTGGGGACGCGGGGGCGGGTCGAAAAATCCAACGAGGAATACGACGCGGATTCCGACAGGTATCTGACCGATATCCCGATGGTTGTCCTGATCAACGAGGGCAGCGCCAGCGCGTCGGAAATTCTCGCAGGGGCTCTGGGCGACAGGGACCGCGCGCTCCTCGTGGGTAAGAAAAGCTTCGGAAAGGGCTCGGTGCAGACGCTTTTCAACCTGACGGACGGGTCGGGCATCTACGTGACGATCGCTCGTTATCACACGCCGTCGGGAAAGATCATCGATCATGTGGGTCTTACACCGACCGTGGAGGTCGAGGGGCAGTTGGACAGGGATCACGTAAAGGACGCGCAGTTGCAGCGCGCCCTGTCCGAGCTGAAGAAAAAGATCTCGAAGACCGAATCCACGGCTTTTTCCGGTTCTGAAAATCAAAAAAGGCGCCAGGAGCAGGAAGGTTAGGAGGCTGTGATTTTGAAGGGCAAAGTGGATATCATTATCGGCGCCCAGTGGGGGGACGAGGGCAAGGGGAAAGTCGTAGACATGATGGGCTCGGATATCGACGTTTTTGTGCGATATCAGGGAGGGGCCAATGCGGGTCATACCGTCATCGTCGAGGGGAAGAAAATCGTTTTCCACCTGTTGCCGTCGGGAATGCTTTATCCCGGCAAGCTTTGCGTGTTGGGCAATGGGGTCGTTCTCGACCCGGAGCAGTTTTTGAAGGAGCTTGAAGATCTGCACGAACGCGGTCAGGATCGGGCGCGCCTTGTGGTCAGCCCTTCCGCGCACGTTGTCATGCCGTACCATAAAATTCTCGACAGGGCTCAGGAGGCTTTTCGCGGCAAGGGGCACATGATCGGAACGACGGGACGCGGCATTGGCCCCTGTTACGTCGACAAGTACGCGCGCAGCGGCCTTCGGGTGGAGGATCTGCTCGATGGAGACCGCCTGAGGGAATCACTTTCCACGATTCTTGAGGAGAAAAATCGTTTGTTTACCAAACTCTATGGAGAGACCCCCCTGCCTCTGGACGAGGTTTACCTTCCGGCGCTGGAGTGGGGCAAGGCCATTGCCCCCTACGTCGGTGACCCGGTGCAGATTTTGCAGGAGGCCCTCGACGAGGGGAAACGAGTGTTGCTGGAGGGAGCTCAGGCAACCCTGCTGGACATCGACCACGGAACCTACCCCTACGTGACCAGCTCCTCGACCTCCGCGGCGGGCGGTTTTACGGGAACGGGGCTGCCGGTTTCGTCCGTTGATCGCGTGATCGCCGTCGTCAAGGCCTATACCACTCGGGTGGGTGAGGGGCCCATGCCGACGGAGGACAAAGGCGAGACGGGCGAGGCCCTGCGCGTCCGCGGAGGCGAGTTTGGAGCCACGACGGGCCGCCCTCGTCGCTGCGGATGGCTGGATATGGTCGGACTTCGCTATGCCATGCGCCTGAACGGCGTCAACGCGATCGCCCTGACGAAACTCGACGTGCTGACGGGAATGAAGGAAATCCAGGTCTGTACGGCCTATGATCTGAACGGGACGAATACGGATCGTTTCAACGGAGCGGCTCATATCCTCGAACAATGCCGGCCGGTATACGAGACCCTGCCCGGCTGGAACGAAGATATCTCGAATTGTACGACCTTCGAATCTCTGCCTCGCGCGGCGCGGGATTACGTCGAATATATCGAGAAAAATGCGGGTGTGCCGATAAAATTGATCGGTGTCGGCGCCGACAGGGTACAGACGATAAACCGGGGGCTTTAGACGGGGCGAATTCCCCGTCTCGTTCCCCGCCCCCGCTTGATTTCCTGAGAAAGAGGATGTTTTGTTCGGGCGGTTTTTGTCTGTCGTGATTGCTTCCGGGGAGGATTTCGTGATTCTTACCGATATACGCTTTTGTACCCGCGACGATCTCGACCAGCTTCTGACGGTCGATCAGGTTTCGCCCCATCCCTGGCCGAAGGAGGTCATCGTTCATGATCTGACCGACGAAGTGAGCGATGTGACCTACCTGGGCGCTTATGCTTTCACCGGAGATAAATTGCTGGGTTACGCGGTTTTGGGTAAGGAGAAGGGCAACGGGCTGCTGATGAACCTGGTGGTCGCTCCGGAATACCGGCGACTGGGCATCGGACTGCAGCTTGTCGTCGCCGTCGCGGAGTGCGCGGACGAGCTGAGATTCCCCCGGCTCGTCCTCAGAGTTCGTTATTCCAACCACGCGGCGCTGGCGCTTTACAGAAGCCTGGGGTTCAGGGGCGATGCCACTCAGGAAAGCTTTTACAGCGACGGAGATGTCGCGTTTTTCATGGGCCTGAAGCTGCCCCTGGTTCTGGCGGAGACGGCCCCCGGGAATCGCTGAATATCCGGTGAAAACGCAAAGTCGATGAAAGCGCAGAGGCCCTTTGTCTACATTCCCTTTGAAGATGGTTCCGTCGTCGCCTTCGACGGAAAAAAATTCACGATCCACAAGCGGCCCGTCGATATCGACGCGGACCTCGATACCCTCTCCGACGGACAGGCGGCGCTCGCGTGGCGGGAGCGCCGCGGTGAAATCGTCAGGGCGCTGGAGGCCGCGTGGTGGAAGCTGGAGGAGCGCCGCAGGCAGGAAGAGTCCAAAAAAGTGTACTCCGATTCCCAGTCCTGAACCTGGCCCTTTGGCGTCAGTGCCTGTCTGAATTGGAGTTCAGGCAGACTCCCGACCGGCTCTCCACCATCGCGCCGACCACCTTCACCGCGCCGTCGATGCCCGCAAAACTGGTGTTGACTGCGAGGTCGTACGATTTCAGGACACCCCACTCCTCGTTCGTGTAGTGTTCGTAGTAGTTTTTTCTCCCCTTGTCGATCTGAGACAGGCGCGTTTTGGCCTCATCCTCCGGGATTCCGTACTCGTCGATGGACCGCTGAAGGCGATCTTTTGCGTCACCGTGGACAAACACACGAACGAGCCCCGGATGATCGCGCAGAATGTAATTAGCGCAACGTCCGATGATGACGCAACTCTCCTTTTCCGCAATTTCTTCGATGGTCTTCGACTGGGCGAAAAAAACCTGGTCGCAGATGGGGACGTTGATCTGGGAAAAAATACCCGTCGACACGTACCCGCCAATGGCCAGATTGAAGAGGAACTTGCTGGTGGCCTCCTCCTCTGCCTGATCGAACACCTGGGGCGCCAGACCGCTCTTTACCGAGGCCAGATGGATCAGGGCCCTGTCGTAAAAGGCGACTCCCAGCTTTTCGGCGAGTTGAGCCCCCACCTGCCGTCCCCCGCTGCCGAATTCCCTGCTGATGGTAATGACCAGGTTGTCCATATTTCCCTGCCCCCTTTTTTATATTATCCTGTGAAAATTATAATACGAGAAGGAGGCGCATCTTGTCATCCGTGAGCGCCCCGATCCTGGAAGATCTCTTCCGGTTTCGAGCTCGAAGATGTCGTTACCAGCGACGAAGCGCTCTCCTTTGAGGCGTTGCCTGCGTCCATCGCCATATCCGCCGGCGACGATCATCTTCGAGTCGTTGTATAATTATTCCAGGATAAGAGAGGCGGGGAAAACTTGAGTGAAGAACGCATAGCGTGGCACCCGGCTTTCGTCGAGGCAATCCAGGCGGAGCTGGA
>JAITPZ010000077.1 GCA_031289165.1 Synergistaceae bacterium | reverse complement strand
CGCCGTTTATCAGATCGGACAGCTCGAAGGGGAGACGGCGTCCAGCCAGGTTTTCATCGCCCTGAACGCGCAGGCGGCAGGCGGCGAATATCTCAAAACGCAGGTCGAGGCGATCATCGACGACCTCAAAAAATCCGCGCCCGACGAGGACGGCAGCGACATCCGTTACCCCGGAGAGGGCTCGGCCCGCCGACGGGCCGACAACGCGCGAAACGGCATCCCCGTCGACGACGAAATATGGAACAAAATCCTGAAAGAGCTGAAAGACTGATACCAGTTCGCATTCAATCGGGCAGCGGCGTCCGTAATTCCGCCGCGTTTTGTACGGCGTTGCCTTTCGATGGAGCCGGTCATGATTGATTCTTCTTCCCCGCCTGAATCGAACGCCGTCGAGCTGGACGTTTTCGGAGCCGCCAATTTCGACTCCGTCGTTCACGCGGACGAGGTGTGGGGACGGATGCCCTTTCACGTCGACGACCTTCATCGGGCGGTACGCGAGAGAATCCTCGTGCGCCTGTCTCAGGCGCGGGCCGAGGGGATTTCGTCGGGCTGCGTCGTCATCGGCGACCCGGGCATGGGCAGAACGCACCTCGTCGGAAGCCTGCGACGCGCGATTTTCGAGCGGCCGGAATTTCACGGGGTGACGTTTCTCCGTGTCGAAACGGAGGACCGGGAATCGCGGCGGACTCAGACGGACCGCGTTCTGGACTCCCTGACGCGCCGCTTCGGAGACTCGGGAGACTCCCAGCTTCAAAGTCTGCTGCTCCACCTGATGACCTTTCTGGGGAAAAACGGAGACGCGGGACGACGTTACCTTCGCGTCCTCGAGCGCAGCGAGATGGAGTGGCTGGAGCGGGATATCTCCAAAATATGCGACGCGCTCAGAAGGAAACACGGAGCCCTCCCCGGCGTCATCCGGGACGTCCTGAGAGCGTTTTTTGCCCTGAACTGCTCCGACGGGCGCGCCGACGCCGCGCAGGCCTGGCTGCGGGGGACGGAATCGAAAAAACCGACGGGGGAAAAACGGAAGGGACCGCCTCCGGACGCGCCGCAGTGGCGGCCCCGTGAGATTTTCGCCTCCGTTGTCCGGCTTTTAAACCTGCGCGGAACCGTGTTTCTGGTCGCGGATCAGGCAAGCGCGACCACGGAGAATTTCGAGGCCGGGGCGGCCTCTCTGACGGACGCACTCGCCTCCGTCGTCGAAAATCTGTCGGGCGTCATGGCTCTTCTGTCCCTGCCTCGAAGTTTATGGCTCCGCGTTCAGGAAAACTCACGGGCGCTCGCGCGTTTTTCCGCCCAGGAGACGCTCGACCCCATTCCCGATGCGCATGTGGCGCGAAAGCTGGTCACGGCACGTATGGGCGACGCCTGCCGACGGAAAAACTTCACGCCCCCTTCCCCCACATGGCCCTTCAAATCGCAGGCTTTCGTCAATTGCGGCATTTCACCGAGAGAGCTGCTGACGCGCTGCGCGCGGCATCGGGACGAATGTCTCCGACAAGGCGGGGTGATCGAACTTTCATCGTTCGGCGTTCCCAAACAGCCGACACCCTCCCTCCCACCGGCTCTCATGCAATATTCGAACGGGATCGCGTCATCGAACGGACCCGCATCGCCGAGCGGGCTTTCGGGCAGAGTCTCCGACGCGCGCGAACGCGAAAAACGCCGACAGAGCGCCGCCTTCGACGGCATCGTCGAGGTCGAAGCGCGTCGGGAGGAAATTACGCTGGGGCTCTCCAGCGCTCTGGTCGGTCAGGTCGCCCCCGCGACCCTGCCGCTGCGGGCGCTGCGGGGTCACGCGATCATTCTGGAGGATGAAGAGGCCGACAAAACGGCTCTGCTGCGCCGCATCATCGGGGAAAGCGCGCTGTTCGGCGTTCCCTCCGTCGTGATCGACGGGCGGGGCGACCCCTCCGGGCTCTCCGTATCTTCCGGAGCGAACACCGCGATCGCCGGGGATATCTTCGACCTGTCCCCCGAAAACATGAAGGATACGGCTCGGGAAATAATAAACAGAACCCTGGAAGGAGTACGGTCAAAGGGAACAGCGCACGGGAAAAAAGGACGGGCGCCCGTTTCCATCGTGAACCTCGGCGGACTCTCCGGGGCGACCAAAAAACGGACGTTCGTCGAACGAATGACGAACGCCCTGCTCGAACTTCTTTCATCCGAGTTCTCCGAATCCGAAACTCTTTTATCAGGAGCGCCCGCATCCGAATTTCTCACCCTGCCGGCGCCGGAAGTTCTTCTGGCGATAAACGAAACCCGCGACCTCGCGAACATGCTCCTCGGGGGAGGCCCTCTCTCTTTGCCGACCCTCGGAGCGCGACGGCACGGACTCGGCCTCATCCTCGCGGCCCCCTATCCGGAGGACGATAAAACACCCGACGGAATTCTCGAGAACTTTGACACCTGTTTTCTGGGGCGGGCCCGATCGCCTCGGGCCCTGTCGGAAATGAAGTTACCGGGGTGCTGGAAAGACGTAACCTGGGAGGAGACGATCAG
>JAITPZ010000047.1 GCA_031289165.1 Synergistaceae bacterium | reverse complement strand
CGAAAAGCTTGGGCAAGGAAATCGAGCTTGTGCTGGAGGGGCAGGATACGGAGCTGGATCGCACCGTGATCGACGAGATTGGGGACCCCATGGTCCACCTTATCCGCAACTCGCTGGATCACGGAATAGAAACGCGAGAAGACCGCAGGGCTGCCGGAAAACAGGAGAAGGGCACGCTGAAAATTTCGGCCTACCAGGAGGGCAGCGGGGTCATTATCGAGGTAACCGACGACGGCGCGGGTATGGATCCCGCCAGAATAAGGAAGAAGGCCTTTGAAAAAGGGATTCTGACGGAGGAAAGCGCGGCCGCGATGTCGGATGAGGAAATCATACAGATCGTTCTGCTTCCGGGTTTCAGTATGTCTGAAACCATAACGGACCTGTCCGGCAGAGGTGTCGGGATGGACGCCGTAAAGACCAAGGTGGAGGCCCTGGGAGGCCAGTTGGATCTGGTCTCGAAGCTTGGGTCTGGAACGAGCGTTTATCTGCGCCTGCCGCTGACCCTGGCGATCGTTCTGTCGCTTCTGATAAAGGTCGGAAACGAAACGTACGCGATTTCTCTGGAAAATGTCGAGGAAACCATTCTGGTCAGGCGGGAAAATATCAAGACGGTTCATGGGACTCCCGCGACGCTTTTGCGCGGAGAGGTGCTTTCCCTGAGCGATCTGGGCGACGTTCTGGGGACCGCGGTGGAGGAATCCAATCGGGACGAATACCCGGTCGTTGTGGTCAAGATTGGTAAAAACAAGATCGGATTCATCGTGGATGCGCTGATAGGGCAGCAGGAAATCGTCATCAAGTCGCTGGGAAGATTTTTGTCCAAAATCAGAGGAATCGCGGGTGCGACAATACTGGGAGATGGTAATGTGGCACTCATTCTGGACGTGGCATCGCTCTATACCACTAAGGGTTGACGAATTGACAAAGAGGAGACGGTTATGCTGGATCTGAGTTCGTTCAACAATCTGCAATTGGATGCCATTCGCGAGGTCGGCAACATAGGCACGGGCAATGCGGCCACAGCCCTCTCCAAGCTTCTGTCCTGCGCGATTGATATGGATGTTCCGAGGGCGGATTTGGTGTCCATTTATTCACTGGCGGAATATTACGGAGATCCCGACGCGACAGTGGCGGCCGTTTTTGTCCGTTCGCTCGGCGAGTTTGGCTGCAGCCTGATTTTTATTCAAAATGAAGATGACTCCGCGATGATGGTCGACCGTTTGCTGAAGCAGCAGTTTGGAGATTCCCTGCCTGCCGAGCTTCCTCAGGATATGCTGGACAGCGCGCTGGCCGAGGTGGGGAACATTATCCTGAGCTCTTTTTTGAACGCGATCAATATGCTGATCGGAACGAAACACCAGATTACCGTTCCCGGCGTCGCGCGCGACATGCTGGCATCCATCCTGCAGGTGGTCGCTTCCATTTTCGGAGAGATGGGCGATATGGCGCTGCTCGTCAACACGGAGCTTAGGATGGGCGGCACCGACCGCCATATTTCCGGCAATATCGTCATGCTGCCGGATCCCGATGCGCTGGAGCTTCTCCTGAGAAAGCTGCAGGTCCTTTAGACATGGAAAATACCTATCATGTAGGGATGGCCGATCTCGTTGTGGTCAGCGCGCCGGCGAAGCTCATAACTCTTGGCCTGGGTTCCTGTATCGGCCTTGTGATTTTTGATCCCGTCGCTAAAATCGCGGGGATGGCTCATATTATGCTCCCCGACAGTCGAGGCGCCAAAACTGCCGAAAAAATAGGCAAATTTGCGGACACCGCTGTTCCCACTGTGATCGATGAAATGATAAAAAAGGGCGCTTCAAAGGCAAGAATGAAGGCCAAAATCGCGGGAGGGGCTCAAATGTTTGCCCTTCCGGATGCGCCGACCGATTTTTTGGCCGTCGGTTCCCGTAACGTCAAGGAGACCACGGCCCTTCTGGCAAAGGCGGGAATTGCTCTTATCGCGTCCGACACCGGGGGGAACAAGGGACGGACGGTCGAATTTTCGACGAACACATGGATGCTGACGATTAAAACTTTGGGCAAGGGCAAGGCGGATATATAAAAAAAGAGGGAGGGATATTCCCTGGGGTCAGACATTCCTGATGCCGAACTTTGGCGTGAATACGGCAAAAACCCTGTGGCGGAACACAAGGAAAAAATCGTTAAGCGATACCTCCCTCTTATCAGGTATGTAGTTGGCCGGATGGCTGTGTCGGCCCCGTCGGGGCTCGATTATGAGGACCTTCTGAGTTTTGGGGTGTTCGGGCTCCTCGACGCCATTGACCGATTTGATCCAGCCAGGGGTTTTTCCTTTCAGACTTTCGCAGTGCCTCGAATCCGGGGCGCTGTTCTGGATGAGTTGCGCAAATACGACTGGATTTCCAGAACGGGCCGCGAGAAACTTCAGAAACTGAACAGAGCAATGGAAAAGGTGCTGCAGGACAAGGGCAGGCTGACGGACGAGTGGCTTATGAAAGAAATGGGCGTGGATGAGAAAACGTACCGGGAAACGCTTGAACTCTCCAGCCGCAGTTATATCGTATCTCTCGACGAGGTGATATCCCTTGAGGACGGGGATGTCAACCTCGATGGTGTTCTTGCCGACGAATCCGAAGGTATCGTCGCCATGCTGGAAAATCAGGACGACGTCAACCGCATCACAGATGCCCTGAAGCAGCTTCCGGAAAGAGAAATGCAGGTTTTGTCCTTCTACTATTACGAGGGGCTGACCCTGAAGGAAATAGGTCGCATTTTGGGAGTGACGGAATCGAGGGTTTCTCAGATTCATGGCAGAGCGATTGCCGAGCTCAGGGCCCTGCTGGTCCGGTAGGGGAGCGGATCCGATTCGGTTTCTCTGTTGCCGGAGATCGGGCAGGGAATACAAAGAGCGAAAGAGGCGACGGTGATGGCGGAAGATATGGTGAAGGTGGAGGTCGATTCGAAAGGCGTATGGATTTCGGCGCTGAGCGATGACCTGACGTGGAAATCCGTGACTGATTTTTTGCACGCCAGAGGTATTCGAAAATATGACGAGAAGGCTCTGGAGGAGTTTGTTCGTCAGAAAAATCGCACGCCCTGGAGAATCGCGGAGCGCAACCCGGAGGATGAAAAGGGCGCCGAGATTTCCGTGCAGGTGGATAAAAGCGCTTTAAACGCCTCGGTCGTCGTGGAGCCTCCCTTCCTGACCGAGCCCTGGCCGGGAGAAAAGGAAATCATGGACGCCCTGGCGCGAAAGAGCGTCGCCTTTGGAATCGAAAAGGACGTCATTGAAAAGCTTGTCAATCTGAAAATCTGCGATGAGTCCGTGACGGTTGCCCGGGGCCGCGAACCTCGCAACGGAGAAAACGCGCGTATCGAGCTGATTCTCGACCCCGACAGGGTGCCGGAGGTCGACGAGGACGCTCAGAAGGTGGATTATCGATCGAGAAGCGTTTTCGTCAACGTGGTCAAAGGACAGAAAATTGCGGACAAACAACTCCCCACGGCGGGGGAGGACGGGATGTCGGTTCTTGGGACCGTTATCCGGGCCGCCGCCGGTAAGGACATCGCGTTTTCGGCCGGAAGCGGGCTCGAGGTTTCGGAGGACGGGCTCTCCCTTCTCGCGTCGATCGACGGGCGCCTTTCGCGTAAGGATGGGAAACTTGTGGTCCTGCCCGAGCTCGAGGTCAAGGGCGACGTGGACTTCGGCGTCGGGAACATCAACTTTACGGGCAGCGTGACGATACGGGGTTCGGTGCGTGAGGGCTTTCAGGTCATCGGGGGCGGAAACATAGAAATCCGGGAAATGGTGGAAGGCGCCCACGTCGAAAGCATCGGCGACATCGTCATCAAGGGCGGAGTTCGCGGCATGGGCAAGGCCCACATTCTGGCCGGGGGGAACGTGACGGCGGATTTCGTGGATCAGGCCTCCATTCGCAGCCAGGGCGACATAAAAATTAAGAACGCGATACTGCACAGCGATGTGGCCGCTCAGAACTCGGTGATGGTGATGGGCGGTCAGAAATCTCAGATCGCGGGGGGTAAAATCCAGGCCGGGCTCGAGGTTGTCTGCCAGACTCTCGGCAGTGAAATGGGGACGAAAACGGAGATCATCGTGGGGCTTCCTCCGGCGCAGGCCGAAAGGCGGAAGGAACTGCAGACGCAGATCGCCAAAAACAGGGATAATATCGAAAAGCTGGAGGCGAATCTCGGCTTCCTGAAAAAACAGGACGCAGCGGGAGCTCTGGATGACTCCAAACGCGCGCTGATGATGACGGCCACGAAGTCGAAATTTCATCTGCAGGCGGAGCTGAAAACGATGGAAGCCGAGCTGAAGGCCATAGAGGAGCGGCTGGAACTGAGTAAGGCCAAAGGAGTGGTGCGCGTCAGGGATGTTTGTCATCCCGGAGTCAGCGTCACGATAAGGGGTTGCGTTTACGTGGTGCGCGAACCCTTTAAGTTTTCGGCGTTCGTTTTTGACGGTGAAGAAGTTCGTTTGAGATCTTTTGATTTTTAAAATTAATTGTAAAATTATTACTATGTTCCACGGGAGGTGACGTTATGCTTCAGCCCGTGAATCTTCAACTGGCGCATTTCAATCTCGAGCACAGCGCTCAGATTTCGAAGGACGCTATTGCCGCCGCGCAGCAGACCGCTCAGGGACAGGAAGTGGTCCAGGAGAGCGTGAAGCGCACACAAATGGTGCAGGCCGGCCTCGCCGCTGCGGAAGCTCAAAAAGTGAAGCGCAGGGAGGAAGAGGACGAACAGGAGCGCCGTCGCGGAGAACAGCGCCAGTCGTTTTCCGATAGTCATCGTTCTTCCAGAGAGGCCGGGACGAGGGATATGGAAGAGAACGCGCCGGAGGAAAAAAGGAGAGCGCCGAAGGGCTTTGATCTTTACGCATAAATCGGGCCGAGCCCGGAGGTGATGTTGTGGCGGTTGCGGGCAGCAGTCTGGGTTATATTGCGGTCGAGGGGACCGAGGGGCTTTTTAGGGGCGCGTCTCTGGTTGTGGATTTCAGGGGGATTCCGATGGATTTTCGCTATACGGACCCGATCAGACCTTCGCGTCTCGAGCGTATTCTCTACGGCAACGCCCTGGACGTCTATCTGCGGGAGGAGCTCATTCTGGAAAGCCTCATCGGAGCCGTCGAGGCCAGGCCGACGCTCTGGATATGCAGAGAACCCGACCTCGTGCTTCCCCTCAAATCGCTGACGAAGGGGAAGGCGTTGTTTCTGTCGCCGTCGACCCATTCGCCGATGGAGGCGGCCGGCGAGGTGGAACACTCGGGGGAGGGCGGTGTCTACATGGTCCAGGCCGACTCCGTGAGCGCGCCGCTGCGTGCGGCTTTTCCCGATCAGACCCGGGAGGATGAGGTCCGGCAGATTGCCGGCATCCTGGTGGAAGCGGCCAAAACGATGGAGTTGCTGGAGCCCTTCGGACGCATTCAAAAGGCGCTGACGTCTCTGGCGGAGGAATAGGCTTTGGCTCCGATCGGTCAGGACATCCGGGATTACTTTTCCCGCCATTTTCTGGGCAGGATAGGGGTCAGCAGACTGAATCCCGTCATGGTCCCCCCTCCGGTTCTTTCTCTCCGGCGAAGGGTCGAGACGTTTCCCATTCGCACAAAGATGAACGTGGTGGGAAGCGCGTTTTTTACGTTCTCGGGCGTCGCCTGCTCGAATCGGGGTTTTCGTTTTTCCGGGCAGCTCGTGAAGGTGAAGGGAGCGAAGATCGCCCGGTACGCGCCGGATGCGATCGTAACGCACAGCGTCCCGTGGCTGAAGGCAACGGTGCGCGCCGACAGAAAGCGCATGGATGTTCTTCCTCAGGAGCGGACGAGCCGTCTGCAATGGCAGCGCATTCGCCCCAAAAAGGAAGGGGAGGTTATTCTGGCGTGGTTCGGTCCCATCGTCGAGGAAGCGATCATAAAATCGACGTTGAACAAACGGCAGGGAACGCTTTTAATCTGGTATAATCCCCAGAGCAGACATTTTAATGCTGGTGGGTTGTATCTGTACAGACGTTTGGGTACGGGTGAAAATTTGGAATGGCGCTGGGTGCAGCCCGCAGACGGGCGCACTTAAATATAATCGGGGGGTTCGTAATATCAATGGTTGAGGAGAAGAAGGCAGAGACTTCTTCGGTTCGCGTGGGAGACCTGACTGAGTGTACGGTGGAGCAGATCATGCCCTATGGAGCGTTTGTGAGGCTTACGACAGGCCAGAAAGGAATGGTGCATATCTCCGAGCTTTCCTTCAATTTTGTGAAAAAAGTCGAGGATATTCTGTCGTTGCAGCAGACCGTCAAAGCCAGGGTGATTAAGATCGACGAAAAGGGACGCATAGACCTTTCGCTCAAAAAAGTGGAGGAGCGTCCCATGATTCAGGCTCCTGTTACGAAGGAAGACAAGGACAGCTTCGAGAAAAAAATGGCTTCCTTTTTGAAGCTCAGTGAATCCAAGATAGCGGATCTCAACAGCAAGCTGAACTCTCCCAAATCGGGAAGAAAAAAGCCGGGCGGAAAACCTAAAACTTAAAGCCGCCCGCGTAAAAAGGGGTATGTCCTCTAATGGTTTTGTATTCGATTTTTACGGGGGGGACCAGCCTCCCTTTTTTTTATGAGTCCCCGCGCCGAGCCGATTCCGTCGTCGTCGCGCGTCAGATGCGGGAGCGCCGGTTCGACTCCGCGCTCATTCTGGGCACGGGCAGTCGTTGCCGGTTCGGGTGTCCGCGGGTGATCGTCTGCGCCCCGCTTCGAAAGTTTCTCCCCTTTCCGACCACGTTCTGGCTGACCTGCCCCTGGCTGACCCGATTGAGCGGGACGATCGAATCCGAAGGGGGAGTGGCGAAGCTGGGCTCCTGGATCGAGTCTCGCGCGCCCGGACAGTGGGTCCCCTTCAATATGTTCCATCAGCTGCTGCGTATGGCTCTGCTGTCCCCGTCGGCGGCGCGTTTTTTTCGTCGTTACAGGGCGCGCCTCTTCGAGCGCCTTCGCGGAGGCGGGGCGGGAGGAATTCAATACCAGGAACCGCACACGGGACGGGTGCA
>JAITPZ010000184.1 GCA_031289165.1 Synergistaceae bacterium | reverse complement strand
TTCTTATTCTCTGGAAAAGGAAATAAAGACCTGGCAGCAAAGAACGGCAGGCGGGCGAGGATTTCGAAGATTTTTTGCGAGTTCAGGAGGTGGAAGATTTTGAAGAAAATCACGATTCTTGTTCTTGGCTTTATCCTGCTGTTGACTTCGATGGCGTGGGCTCAGGGTAAACCGGTGAGTACAGAGAAAGCTCCCAAAGCGATTGGACCTTACAGCCAGGCGGTATGGGCCGGGAATCTGCTTTTTCTCTCGGGCCAGATCGGGCTTGTTCCCGAAACAGGCAAAATGATCGAGGGCGATACTCTGGCTCAGGCGGGACAAATCTTTAAAAATATCGAAGCGATCCTCGTATCACAGGAGCTTGGTTTCAGGGACATCGTAAAAGTCACGGTGTTTGGAATGGATATTAAGGAGTTCCCGGAAGTCAATAAGCTCTACGCAACATTTTTCCCTGAAAACCCTCCTGCGCGTTCTTTCGTTCAGGCCGCGGCTCTTCCTGCCGGGGCTGCTATCGAAATCGAGGTTGTCGCGTATAAAGAATAACCACAGCAAAGATTCTCTGTGGTAACGTCCTGCGGAGCCTGCCGTTCTGTTTAAAAAGAGCCGTGAAGCTGGAACTGAACAGTTTCCGGCTTTTTCAATCCGAGAACAGGAGAATAATGATTCCATCACCTTCCTCTGCTCTGTTTTTTATCCTGACGCTCGTTGTTTTCGCGTCCTTCGATGCGCATGTAGAGCGGTCTGTAGTCAAGGGCTTTCTCGAACTGGATGGTTCCCCTCGGCCCGAATACGTAATTCTCTGTCGTTTCCTCCGCATAACGCCGCCAGTCGCGGTTGCGGTATTTCGCCGTAAATTCCTCCGCGCTCATCGTCTCGCGGCGCATGGCGGGCGCGTTGTTTTCAAGGGCGCTTCGCACCTCATCCCGCGTGTGGTCCGTCACCTTCATGCGGGTGCCGATCATGGCGTCGATGCGCGAGTAGTCCGGCTCGCCCTTCTGTTTTGAGATGATGTCGCGATAGTGAGCCCAATACGCGCTCCCCGGGTTCGTGCCTTTGATGTAACCGGCAGTTCTGTGTTTCCCCGCTTCTCTGGTTTCCATCGCCTTTCGCGCTCTTTCCCCGGCCTCTTTCAATGAGATATGGATCGTTTCAAGCTCCTGACGAGCTTTTTCGCAGACGCCCCCGTTGGCCTCGATAAGCGTGGTTTCCGGATAACTGCCATCCTCGCGCCGATGTTTGGGCTTGCAGTTGGGGAACGGCGGCAGTCGGTGCCCGTGGACCGAACCGGAGAGTTTCGGATCGCCGTATTTCAGGTTCAGCTCCTTCGTGAGCCTGTTGGCGGCGATTCGGTCTTTCTCCGCGTCGCCTTCGACGCTTGGAACGGTGATGATCGCCTGAAAGTTTCCGGGGCTGGACTCTATGACACACGCCGGGGAATAGCCGTCGTCCCTCAACTGTTGCAGTTTTTCCTTCGTCAGGTCGTCGATCAGGATATGGTGCTTATCCGGGCTCAGGGGGGTAACGATGATGTTTTTTTGCTCGCGGGCACAGGCTGAAAACTTTGGTATGGCGCCGAGGATTTCTTCCTGCGTTTTGCCTTCGCGCCCACCGTTTTTCCGGTCGTAAATGAAAGCCTTTGTCCCTCCTTCGGTAAACTCCGTGACAAGGATGCGGAAGCGTTCCGCTCCGACGGCGTCGGCGTACCTGATGAATGTGGATTCTTTGTCTGATTTTTCATACTCGATGTCCGCCGCCTCCTGCCGCTCCATGCGCTCCAACATTCGCTGCCTGATGGCCTCGACCTCACGCGCGAGTTCCGGATTGGATAGTTTGAGGTTGTATTTGGCCGCGAGCTGGACGCACTTTTGTTTGTATTTCTCCGTGCCGTTTATGACCGCGCCGCCCCATTTCTGATTTGCGAGCTGCAACGCGGCGAGAATGGCTTCGTCCCCGCATTTTCCGGCGAGGACGATTTTTTTCCCGTAGTCGATAAATTCAGCTTCAGGCGCGTCAGCTCTGGAATAGGCGACGCCGCCCTTGTTCTGTATGGACGGTGTGAAGGCTCGGATGTCGGGCGGCGGCAGGGATATTTGCGCGTCGGCTCCCGATATGGCCCCGTTATCCGGGTATCTGAACGATATAAAAGCCTCCTGGTTTTCCTCGCGTGTTTCCAGCCATTTCTTGAAGTTGACGAAACGAGCGGGGAAGCGTTTTTTCATCTCGCTGCGCTCGTGGTAATGCCGGTCGCGCAAATTGAGCTTTTCGGCCTGCTGGCTCGCGGCAAGGACGCTGCGCCGCCTGTTGAGGATGTCTCCCATGCCTTTCCACGAATGGGAGAACATTTTTTCCCTTTCCTGTTTCTGTATTGTCTGGAGTTCGGAGCGTTCGATTTTCTGCCGGGAGTTAAGCTCTGCCGCCGCTTCTTTCTTTTCCCTGAAATACCGATCGCGCTCGGCGGTGTAACGGTCCCAATTCCCCTTCACCCCACGCTCGCTAACTCGCTCGACTGGTTCGGCGGGACGTTTCTCCAATGAAACGTCAACCGGCCTCGGCCTGTATTCCCCAAGCCGGGTTTCCAGTCTGGACATGCTGAGGTCGCGTCCCGCTTTGGACGCCTTTACGGCGATATCGCCGACCATTAGGATTGCGCCGCTTCCTTTTTTCTCGAAGGCGATTCCCTGATCGGCAAGCCTTCGATGGAGTTCCTCCCATGTTCGAGCCTCACGAAGTATCGGCGCGGCGGTCTCCTGACATATCCGTTCAGCGCTCTTAGCGGCGGTGTGGGCTTCGAGGTCAAGCGCGGGTTTGGAAAGTTTTGGACTGGATTGCTCCGGCGCATCTTTTTCGATGAGGCTCCCGTCGTCTGCAATGGCATAGCTCCCATGCGTTTCAATGCCCCATCCCTGAGCGAGTTCGATTTTTCTGGCCGCTCTCTGAATCGCCTTATGCGTCCATCTGCCCGCTGGTTGTATCGCTTTGTGGGTTTCAGGGTCGATCCGGTTCACCGCGATGTGGACGTGGCGGTTTTCCGTGTCGTTGTGGACGACCCAGAC
>JAITPZ010000101.1 GCA_031289165.1 Synergistaceae bacterium | reverse complement strand
GAACTGAACATGTACAAGGGCGGCTTCGCCGGGTACAGCCACGTCAGCCTCAACGGTAAAAACAACAAGAGCGAGAACGGGGTGAAACCGGACATCGGGTATGACGAAGGAACAGGTGGGTCTGTAGAAGATATGGTGTATTGACGGGCACAGCGTTGAGCGTTGAGTGGTTGCAATGAATCTGAGCCGATATTCGCGCAGCCGACACTGTAATAACCTGCGAGGCTGTGCGGTCAAACCACTGCCAGCTGACCGTCGCCGTTGCCCGGCCTTTCCAGCATGTTGATGGCATGTTGATGCATTGCACCAACATGCTCTTCCCTGCGCCGCTCACCCCGATAATTCCGAATATGTCCCCGTGCCGCACTGTTGCTTTTGTTTGTCCTCTTTCCTTCCAGCCTGATTTTACAGGCTGGAATTCACAAATTCATGAAGCGTCCGCGCCAGCAGTTCAATCTCCCCAGGCGTGTTGTAAAACGCCAGTGAGGGGCGGACTGTTCCCTCGTAGCCGAACCGGCGCAAAATAGGTTGAGCGCAGTGGTGCCCCGCGCGTACCGCAATACCGGCCCGGTTCAGATACCTGCCGACCTCTTCGTTCTCGTGACCGTTCAGCACGAAAGACAGCACGCTGGCTTTTTGCGCCGCGGTCCCCACCAGCGTCAGTCCCGGAATGACGCCGAGTTCCCGTATGCCATACTCCAGCAGCTCGTGCTCGTAACGGGCGATGTTCTCCATGCCGATGGCGGACACGTAGTCAATGGCCGCGCCCAGCCCCACCGCGTCGGCGACGTTGGGAGTTCCGGCCTCGCATTTCTGCGGCGCCTTCTGGTAGAGCGTCCGCTCGAAGGTCACGTCGGAGATCATGCTGCCGCCCCCCTGCCACGGGTGCGCCGCGTCAAGAACGTCCTCTTTGCCGTACAGAACCCCGATGCCATTGGGGCCGAAAATCTTGTGCCCGGAGAATACAAAGAAATCGGCATCCATCGCGGACACGTTCACCGGCATATGCGACACCGACTGCGCCCCATCCACGCACGCTCGTACGCCGAATCCATGAGCGATAGCCACCATCTCCTGTACAGGCGCCACCGTACCGAGGGCATTCGAGACCTGCGTCATGGATACGAAGCGCGTGTTCGAGTTGAACAGCTTCGCATACTCCGACAGGATGATCTGCCCGCTTTCATCCACGGGGGCCACTCGCAGAACAGCGCCGGTCTCCTGGGCGACGAGCTGCCAGGGAACGATATTGGCGTGGTGTTCCAGCAGCGTGAGAATGATTTCGTCTCCGGGGCGCAGAAGAGGTTTCACGTAAGCGTAGGCGATAAGATTGATCCCCTCGGTGGTTCCCCGCACAAAGACGATGTTGTTCGCGCCGGGCGCCCCGAGGAAGCGGGCGATTTTTTCCCGCGCGGCCTCGAAGGCGTCCGTCGAACGCTCCGCCAGAGTGTGAGCGCCGCGATGCACGTTGGAGTTTTCGTGGGTATAATAGTGAACAAGCCGGTCGATGACCTGCTTAGGCCGGTGAGTGGTGGCCGCGTTGTCGAGCCAGACGAGTTGCCGACCTTCCACCTGCTCCGATAAAATCGGAAAATCGGCGCGGATTTTTTCGAGAGGTGCCTCTCCGACGCGGGGAATAGGCCCTCGTCCCTGCCTCTGTTCCACGAGCGAGGGGAAAAGCGTCGTCTTTTTCGCGTAAGATGCGAAATCGGATGTAGAATTCTCCGGTATCACCGTCGGCCTGTAAACTTTGTTTGACTCAGCATTTTCTGCAGGAAAAAACTCCGGAAAATACGCGGCGGCAAAAGCCGCGATTTCCCGTTCATCCGGCAGGCCCCAGGCTCCCGGTGCCACATTTGAAACCCCATATGGAGGACCGTTGACGGTTTTTTGAAAGCCGCCGAAAGCCTCAAATGGTTCTGTAGTCATAGTACTCACCGATCTCGACGTCCTCCAGCGCCGCAATGGCGTCGTCGGCCAGGATGGCGACGGAGCAGTACAGGGAGAGCAGGTATGAAGCTACACCATTGTCGTCGATGCCGCGGAAACGCACCGAGAGGCCGCGGGATTGCTCGTTCGGCAGGCCCGCCTGATACAGCCCCACTACGCCGCGCTTCGCTTCGCCCGTGCGTACCAGAAGGATGTTGGTTTTGCCGACCTGCCCCCTGGGGTTCTTTTGTCCGTCCACAAAAAGTTTATCAGTGGGAATGAGGGGGATGCCGCGCCACGCAATGAAGGTTCCGCCGGCAACATTCACCGTGACCGGGGGAACTCCCCTTCGGGTGCATTCTCGCTCGAAGGCCGCCACGGCCCGGGGATGCGCCAGGAAGAAGGAGGGTTCCTTCCACACCCTGGAGATCAGCTCGTCCAAATCGTCCGGTATCGGCCTGCCGATTCGGGTGTGAACGCGCTGGCCGTCAGCGACGTTTTTCAGAAGTCCATAGTCGTCGTTGTTGATGATCTGGCTTTCCTGTCGCTCCCTGAGGCTTTCGACGGCCAGGGCTATCTGCTCGCCAATCTGGTCGTAAGGGGAGCTGTATACGTCCGACACCTTTGTGTCCACGTTAATGATTGTGGAGATCGAACTGAGCTCGTACTCCCGCGGCTTTGTTTCGTATTCGACGTAACCCTGGGGGATAGTGACCTTCTTCGGGTCCTGGCTGCACAGCGCATCCAGCGGCGTATCGCCCTCCACGACTCTGTTTACGCGATAAATTCCGGCGTCAAGTCCCCTGAATTCCAGTACACGCGTCAGCCATCTGGGCGTGAGGGCGCCGAACTGCGGCGTCGTTTTGGTTACGTTCGCCAGTTGATAAGCCGCTTCACGACCAAGCGCGTTAATAGATATATTGGCGATGGGTTTTTCAGACATGTTCTTCCTCCTATAGTGTGGTTATTTTTAATGATGACGATGGAACGTACTCGACGCTCCTCTTCTGTGCTCTTCCGTACAGGAACGCATTCTTAGCGTGGCGTTCCGCCTCCTTCCTGACCCGGTTCCCAACCTGCTCAATACTGCGGCAGACTCCTGTCCACATCTCGCGCCCAAGCATTCACGCCGTCTTTCAAATTGAGAAGTCGTCCTTTGTACCCTGCATCGTTCAGTGCACGAATGGCAAAAATGCTGCGTTGCCCAATCTTGCATAGAAACACCGCGTCGACGGATGGGTCGAATTCATCGACACGGCGCGCCATCTGGCCGAGAGGAATGGCCTTCGCTCCGTGGAATTTGGCGATGGCGCGTTCATGAGGCTCACGAATGTCTATGATCTGCAGCGGGTCGCCTCGGTCGATTCGCTCTTTCAGCTCAAGGGCGGTGATGGTCTCAATGGGTTGTTCCTCCGACGAGAGCTTCAGCCCACAAAATTGTTCATAGTCGATGAGTTCGTGAATAGTCGAGTTCTGCCCGCAAATGGGACAGCCGGGATCTCTTTCGACCTTCAGTTCGCGAAACTTCATGCGCCATGCGTCAAAGAGCAAAAGGCGTCCCTGAAGCCCCTCTCCTCCGCCAGTGATGAGTTTAATGACCTCGCAGGCCTGAATCGTGCCCACGATGCCGGGCAGAACTCCGACCACTCCGCCCTCTGCGCAGGAGGGAACCAGCCCTGGCGGTGGCGGAGAGGGATACAGGCAACGGTAACAGGGCCCCTCGGGAGCGTAAAATACGCTGGCCTGCCCCTCGGACTGGAAGATGGATCCGTACACGTTCGGAATGCCCAGCAGCACGCAGGCGTCGTTGACAAGGTAACGGGTCTGGTAGTTGTCGGTGCCGTCGGCCACCACGTCGTAGTCTTTCAGGATTTCCAGCGCGTTTTCGCTGGAGAGGCGCGTGTTGTGCGTGACTACCTTCACGCCGGGATTCAGAGCGCGGATGCGATCCTGAGCGGAGGCTGTTTTAGGCCTGTCGATGTCTTTCGTGCCGTGAATAATCTGGCGCTGGAGATTGGAGGCTTCCACATAGTCGAAGTCCAGGATACCCAAGGTCCCCACTCCCGCCGCGGCGAGATAAAGTGCCAGGGGAGCGCCCAACCCCCCGGCTCCGACGATGAGCACTCTCGCCGCTTTCAGCCGCTTCTGCCCCTCGATGCCCATCTCTTGCAACAGCAGGTGGCGGCTGTAACGCGATATTTCGTCGTTGGTGAGATCGCTCAGGCGTTCGTCGGAAATTATGGACATATCCCGCCTCCGCCCGCTATGGCCGGAACGAGTATGATCGCGTCTCCGTCCTTCAGCGGCGTTTCGAGCCCCTTCAGGTTTTTGACGTTGACATCGCCGAAATACACGTTGATGAAAGAGCGCAGCGCGCCGTTCTCCTCGTACAGATGCTGAGCGATGTCGGGGCAGATCCTGGCCAGATCGGCGATCGCCTCCTCCACCGTGGCGCCTTCCACCCGCACCTCAGGCTGCCTGTCCGTGAAAGCGCGCAGCGCCGTGGGTATCTGTATCGTAATCGTCATAACATATCTCCTCCCTCATTCAGGGGTTTCTGAATGAACCGCGCCCGATCCGCCGCCAGTTTCCAGCCTGTCAGGGTCCTCGCCTGTCCTTTTTCGACCGTCAAAATAACGTAGAAATAAAACGGAAGCGCGTGTTCGCGGTCATAATCGGAGGGCAGAGCCGGATGATCGGGATGGGAATGGTAAAAACCCAACACGTCCAACCCTCGTCCGCGAGCCTCCATTTCCACCTTCATAAAATCGTCCGGCTGAATGACGAAACGGTGGTATTGCTCCTCCGCCTCCCGCCCGTTGCTCACGGGGAAAATTTCCATCGCCTCGCCGCAATTTTCATCCTCCCCGAATCGGCCCAGAAGGACACCGCAGCACTCGTCGGGGTAGGCACGCTCCCCCTCCAGGCGGATGGCGGACTTCACCTTCGCGGAGAACGTTATCATTTAGTCTCGTCCCAGAACGATTCAGACAGGTATCTCGTCCCATGGTCGCACAGCATCGTGACCACTACGGAACCTCCAGGCAACGTTCGGGCCAGCCTCAAAGCAGCGGTCACATTGGCTCCGGAGCTGATGCCGACGAAAACGCCCTCCTCCCGAGCCAGACGACGTGTCATGTCATAAGCCGCTTCCGTGGTCACCGGGATCACGTCGTCGATCAGTTTCTCGTCATAGATGCCCGGTTTGATCGTGGAGCCCATGTGCTTTGTGCCTTCAATACCGTGAAACGGAGAACCGGGCTGCACGGCAACGGTTTTGACTCTGCCGTCGTACTCCCTGAGCCGGCGCGACACGCCCATGAATGTCCCGGACGTCCCCATGCCAGTGATGAAATGCGTCACCCGTCGTTCCGTCTGTTCCCAGATTTCGACGCCGGTTGTCTCGTAGTGGACCCTGGAGTTCTCGGCATTGTTATACTGGTCCGGGTAAAAGTAACGATCCGGCGCAGCCTCGACGGCGCTTCTCACCGCAAGGAAGGCCCCATCCGATCCCTCCAGCGGGTCCGTCCCCACGATCTCGGCGCCCAGGCTGCCAATGATTCTCTTCCGTTCGTGATTGGCGTTCCGGGGCATGTACAGAGTCACGGCATAACCCAGAGCCGCGCCGATCATCGCGTAGGCGATTCCCGTGTTGCCGCTCGTCGCGTCGATGATGACCTTATCTTTGGTCAAAGCCCCTTTTTGAATGCCATCCAGAATCATAGCCCTGGCGGCACGGTCCTTGACGGAGCCG
>JAITPZ010000061.1 GCA_031289165.1 Synergistaceae bacterium | reverse complement strand
GCTGTCCGGGGCTCCCGTTCGACGAGAAAGCCAAAAAGGCGTCCATCGACATGCGTTACTGTGTTTCCTGCGGCGTCTGTCGGTTCGTGTGTCCGCACGACGCCATCGTAAACAGTCCCGTAAACGGAGAGGGGGCGCATTGAACATGGGATCGGACATGGGATCGAGCATGCAGTACATTATCGTGGGCGTGGGCGGACAGGGCATTCTTTTCACCAGCAGGGTGCTGGGGAAAATCGCGATCGACGGGGGGCTCCCCGTCGTCGGCAGCGAGGTGCACGGCATGGCGCAGCGCGGCGGATCGGTGATCAGTCATTTCAAGGTCGGAGACTACAGCGGGCCGCTCGTCACGACGGGGTGCGCCGACGTCGTGATGGCCTTCGACCAGAACGAGGGAATCCGCAACCTGGCGTTTCTGAGGGACGGAGGAACCTTCGTGGTCAACGTGAACGACAGCGATGCCTTCGAGAACGCGCGCCTGAAGAAATATCTGACGGATAAAAAAATTCGGGTCTGCGCCTTCCCGGGCTTCGAGATTCTGAACGAACACATGAAGGGGAACTACCTGTTCCTGAACGTGCTGATTCTGGGCGCGGCAAGCGGGGCGGGCGTCAGGGGGTTCGAGAGGGAGCAGGTCGTCGCGGCGCTGAAGGAGCTGGCTCCGCCGAAACACCTCGACTTCAACCTGAAGGTGTTCGAGCTCGGAGTTCAGGCCGCGACTCGGTAAAGATGACAGATCATATCGAAAGCGGAAAGGGCGGGAACGTCGAAAGGGGGCGTTCCCGCTTTTTCCGCCCCTCCCTTTGTCCCGCCTTCACGCTGCTGGAACTCCTGGCGACCCTCGCCGTCATCGCGGCGCTGACCGGAGCGGCCGGGCTCATGCCCACGCTCCTCAGCCTGAAGAGCCCGGGAAACCCGAGGACGGAGGCGCAGCATCTGGGCCGGTGGCTGACGGACGCCATGACGATATCCAACCGCACGGGGCGCGCCTTCAGGCTGTTCTGCCCCGGCAACAGCCCCCAGCCGGCCTCCGTCATCGTCATCGAGTGGGAAAATCCCGTGGAGCGGAAAGCGTATACGCCCATCGGAGACTGCCGCTTCATCCGCTGGCAGGACTCCACGCCGACGAGCGTCTACACGCCTCAGTGGAACACCCTCAGCCCCGCTCTTTCGATCAAGGTCGTCAACGACCGCGCCGAAGAGTATTACACCATCGTTTCCGTCTACGGCCGGGTGCGCACGAACCGGCTTCCACCGCCGAGGGGCCAGGAATGACCCGGAGACGACGATTCGTAACTTCAGGTATTTGATTTCAATTTGGTTTAGAATACGTTTGCACAGTTTATCGCGAGGAGATTGATGTTCATGGCTGTGCGGGAGAGAAAAGAGAAACCGCCGGCGACTGGCGCGGAGGTCCGCGACGGCGCCGGCATCGAAAAAACGGGTATGGGGTTGTTGCCGCTCAGGAGCGATTTGATTTTCAAGCTGGTTTTCGGCGACAGAAGATATATTGGCATCATGCGCGCCTTCCTGCTGGCGGCGCTCGATATCCCCGCCGGGGAATACGAGGGGCTGGAGATCGTCGATCCTCATCTGGAGCGGGACAGACCGGACGACAAGCTCGGGATCCTCGACGTTCGGCTCCAGTTGACGAACAGGAAACTGATCTCCGTGGAGATCCAGGTGCGTGAAGTGCCCTTCATGGCGGAGCGGGTCGCTTTTTCCACGGGGCGAAATTTGTCGAGGCAGATTTTCCCCGGGCAGAGTTACGGGCAGATAGCGCGCGTGGTCACCATCGTCATTGCGAATTATAATATGATCGTCGCGGATAATTTTTATCATCACATATTCAGGCTGTACGATGGGGACAAAGGGGTTCTGCTTACCGACGCGATGGAGATACGCACGCTCGAACTGGGAAAACTTCCGGAAGCGCGGGGCGTCGGCGAAAAAGAAAACGAGCTGCTGGACTGGCTGAGATTGATTCGCTCGGAGAGGGAGGAGGAAATCGAAATGCTCGCAACCAAAACGCCTGAGATGAAAATGGCCGTCGGGAGGCTGAAAAAACTCAGCCTGGACGAGCGGACGAGAATGCTCTGCGAGGCGAGGGAAATGGCCATAATGGACGAGATGGCCAGAAATGAAGCCGCGCTGGCAAAAGGTTTGACAAAAGGCCGGGAAGAAGGCCGGGAAGAAGGTCGAACAAAAGGCCGGGAAGAAGGCGAGCATAATAAAGCCAGGGAAGTCGCTCTGAAAATGCTTGCCCGCGGCCTCGAGCCCGGGGAAGTGGCGGAGATTTCCGGTCTGTCGCCTGACGAGATGGAAGCTCTTCGTCGATGAAGAAACTGAGCGGTCGGCTTGAACTGAAGAAGCCTTTTGCGCAATTGCAATTCGGTGATATAGTGATTTAACTTGAGTTTACCATAAGAGGCTAAAGATTTTCCCTGACAGTAAGCCGTTTTGAGCTATTCCGAATTCAGGCTTTTTACCTGAATTCACTATAAAATAGCGAAGTTTTCGTAATTGACCTGCATATCGCTTTTGGAGGCAGATAACATGTATGGTGCAGCAAAGCGTTTCGCTCGTTACTCCGCTTTTCTTTCGACGTTCGTCCTCGTGACGCTCCTGTTCGTTCACGCCGCGTCCGCGGCGAATCTGTCGCAGACTTATACGATGAAGAACGGAATCTCCTTCAAATATCCGTCGGGGTGGACCGCGATGGAGAACCCGCAGGTTCCGGGCGTCGGCATCAGCCTGATGAACCCCGCGCAGCCGACCACCTCCATTATGGTCACCGTGACCGACGGCGTTGTCGAAGGCGGCGCTCCGCTGGACGAGAAGGCCGTGAAAGAGCAGCTTGCCGCGAGCGGGCAGGGCGTCAAACTGCTGAATTTCAAAAAAACCTCCCTTGCCGGCAAAGATGCGACGCTGACCGAGTACAGCGCCGAGATCGGGGAGATCTCCATACTGACGCGTTCCGTGATGCTCCAGGACGGCGGCACGGCGGTCACCGTCACCTCCGTGTACATGGACAAGGCCAGGGTGGCCGAGGGCCAGGCGATCTCCGAGGCCGTCGAGAAGTCCCTTTCGCTTAAATAAAACAGAGCCGCGAACGGCTCCGCTTGACGACGGACTGACGGCGGGCGGCATACAGAGACAAAAAAGGATCCCCGAGGCTGAACAGGGCTGCGGGGGTCCTTTTATTTTTCCGGATACGACGGCTCGACAGCTCCTTTCAGATTAAAATCAATGCCTTAAAAATGAAATCGTTTTATTCGGAGTCCCGCCCGGGCGGAACCCCCAATCGCCGTGTTCCGGAATTTCAGTTCCGGCGGCGGGCGACCGACACTTAGATAGAATTGGAAGGAATGGCCTCAAGGAATGGGGCTGTCCGTATTCGCGGAGCGATAACAACTTATCGCGGGAGGATATAAAATGTTAAGATCGCTTATGACGGCAGTGACGGGTGTACGCGCGCATCAGGTGATGCTGGATGTGACGGGAAACAATATAGCGAACGTCAACACGACGGGCTTCAAAAGGGATACGACGGTCTTTCAGGACCTCCTTTATCAGACGTCGAAGGGCGCGTCGGGCCCCGGGGACAACAGGGGCGGGGCCAACCCCGCTCAGGTCGGTCTGGGCGTTCAGGTCGGCGCCATCGAGACCATACACTCGCAGGGCTTCGCTCAGTACACGGGAAACAAGTCGGACATGATGATCTCGGGCGAGGG
>JAITPZ010000027.1 GCA_031289165.1 Synergistaceae bacterium | reverse complement strand
CGACCTGACGATTTTTCTGGACATCGACGTGGAGACGGCTCTGTCCCGTCTCGCGGGAAGGGGTCATGCGGACCGCATCGAGTCCGACGGAGACGGTTTTATGGGGCGAGTGGCGGAGGGTTATCGGGAGCTGGCGGGACGGCATCCCGAGCGCGTCGTCACGGTGAGCGCCGGCCGGCTCGTCGAAGAGGTGGCGAAGGACGTCCGGGAGCGCGTCGGGACGCGCGTAAGGGCGATCAGAGGATTATAACGTGAAGGTCGGCCGGGGCGGGGAGGGGAAGGTAGAGCAGGGAAGCGGTGGTTCCGGTCGCCGGAATGCGCATTCCCGGGTAATTTCTGCGGTAAATCCTTCCTTTGGCTCCTCGATGGAGGAACTGGCGGAGGAGATGGAGGTACGTTCCCTTCTGGAGCGCCTCGACGCCGCCGCGACGAAGCTCTCGGTCTTTCCGGCCGAGCGTCTGCTGCTCGAGTACAAATCCATTTTGAGGGAACTTCTGGCGCGTGCCATGAGGGGGTTCAGTCTGCGCCGGGATCTTAAATGGCGCCGTACCGACCGCAGCACCTACGTTACCCTTGAAAAGGCGGAGACCGCGATGGCCGAGCTGGAAGAGGTTTTTTTGAAGGAGAGCGACAGAACGCGCGCGTTTCAGTTGCTGGAGGAGATAAAGGGATGCCTGATTTCGCTCCTGTTCTAGACGGGGAAATTCCGCCCTTCAGGGAGCTTCCCGCGTGGAGGGAAATCGAAAAAAACTTCCGAACCTGGAATGTTCCTCACTGTTGGGCGGTAAGGGCCCCGCATGCCTGGCACGGGGAGGTTTTGAACGCCATGGCGCGCATGTACCTGTGCGGCGCGGGGAAAGGGAACGACGACTGCGCGGGTTGCGCGGGCTGGAGCTCCTCGGAGGACAACGGAACGACTCACCCCGACCTGATCGTGGCGGGTTCGCTCGAAAAGGCGGCCAACATCGACGCCTGCAGGGCGCTGCTTCACGAGCTGCCGATGAAGCCCGTGGTCTCGGAACGCCGGCTGGGCGTCGTTCCCGCGGCGGACAGGCTGCTGGTCGCGGCGGCGAACAGTCTGCTTAAAATAGCGGAAGAACCCCCCTCTCACGCCTGCATCCTCTTTTTGATGGAGGGGGACGATTTTCTGCCGACGCTTCGCAGTCGTTCGCGTTTTACCGTTCTGGCGGCTCCGCCCTCGTCGTCCGTCAGCCCCATGCCCGCCGGCGACGCGGAATGGCTGAGCTGGCTGGAGGGATTGAAGACGGAAGGAGCAAAAGCGGAGGGATCGAAAGGCGATGCCGATATTTCGGCGGTTCTCTCCGGTTGGGTATCGTACGCCGTGCGAGGCGGACGGGATGGATTGAAAATGGCGGCCCGAATGGAAAGGCTGCGATTGCTTGTGGAACAGAAGAAACTTTCTCAGAATATGGTTTGCGACCTCTTAATTTTGGCACTCAGGGAGGATCTTCCTTTTGAGCATATATTTGGCGGTTTTTGGTAAGCCGCGTTATCTTGGACTTGTGAACATATCCGACCTCGCCCCGAGGGCGGGTCGGTGGATCGTGATAAAAACGGTGAGAGGTCTGGAGATGGGCTTGCTCGGTGGTTCGCTTTCTCAGGAGCAGGAGGCGAAATACAGGGCGTCCTGCCTCAGCGAACCGAGGGAAGAACAGACCCGCGGCCCTGAGCCGATTTTACAGGAAGTCGAATTTGTGGAACCTGCTGGTGAAGCTCAGGTCGGGGAGTATTATCTGTGCCGTTCGGACGAGGAAGCGGTGCTTATCCGCGCGCGTCAGATCCTGAAGGACCATCAGCTTCAGATGAAGCTGGTCGATGTCGAGTACACGATAGATCGCAGAAAACTGTTTTTTTACTTTACCTCCGAGCAGCGCATCGATTTTCGAGCCTACGTCCGGGACCTTGCGAGGGAATTTCGCATTCGCATAGAAATGCGTCAGATCGGCGTTCGGGACGAGGCCAGGACCGTCCGGGGAATATCTCCCTGCGGTCGGCCCTGCTGTTGCAGCTGCTGGTTGCATCGCTTTACCCCGATCAATATTCGCATGGTGAAGGAGCAGAACCTGGCGCTCAATCCCGCGAAGATATCGGGAATCTGCGGCAGACTCATGTGCTGTATGGCCTATGAACACCTGACCTACAACGAACTCTGGAGATCTCTGCCCAGTCCGGGGTCCAAAATCAGGACGACGCAGGGGAATTTCATCCTCGAGGGGGTGGACCTGCGCTCGAAGACGGTGCGGGTCCATTTCACCGACGGCAAAGAGATTCCCATTGCCATTGCGGAGTTTGCAAATTTCAAAGAAACCGTTTTGAACGGCGATTCCTGGGACAGGGGCGTTCCGGAAGAGCCGGCGCGTCGTTTACCCCTCTCTCCGGGAAGATCGCGGCCCCTTTCGGCGAAGCCGGCCTCTCCTGCGGATGTTCACGAAAATTCCGCGAGGAACAACAGGAGGCCCAAACCCGAAAAGATATCGATCGAGGAACATCTGGCGGAAAGGCTCCAGCCCGAGTCCCGAGTCGAACACAAAATTGAACGTCAGGCTGCGCGTCAGTTCGAGCGTCAGCCCGTTTCGGGCGCTCCTGCGGAGAACGAGAGCAGAGAGGGCCCCGTGGAAAAACGCGGTCGAAGGCACAGAGGTAAGGCGCCCTCCGGGGCCGTTCCCGTCGAGAGACAGCCGGCAGCGGCGTCGGAGGGCGGGGCGGAGACGCTCCCGTCTCCCCGCAGGGAACCTCCCCATGAGGAGCGAGCGGCGCAGGCCGAGGGCCCGGCAGGCGGAGAACGACACGGTGGACACGCGAGGCGTCGCCCCAGACGCCGCCCCTCCGGAGGAGAGACCCCGGCAGGGCCGGAGATACGGAAAGAGAACACGTAGATGGCCTTTTTTGCGAAGCTGAGGGAGGGCCTCAAAGAGGTGAGAGCGCGCTGGAGCGGAGGTATCGCCTCGCTTTTTGCGGGCGCGTCCTTCGACGATGCGTTTTGGGATGAGCTTGAGGAAAAGCTGATTGCCGGGGACGTTGGTGTGGATCTTTCCGCGGCTCTCGTCGCGGACCTGAAGCGGGAGGTCCGGCAGCGGGGTTCGATCACGGGAGAAGAGCTGAAGAAGGTTTTTGTCTCCATGGTCGCCGGCAGGCTCTCGGCGATCGAGGGAATGGGGCGGGCCTTTACGGTCGATGACCCTCCTCTGATCCTCCTGATGGTCGGGGTCAACGGCAGCGGAAAGACCACCTCCGCGGGAAAGCTGGCCGCGCAGTTTCTGCGCCAGGAGAAGAAGGTCGTGATGGCTGCCGCGGATACCTTTCGAGCCGCGGCGACGGAGCAGCTGCAGGTATGGGGAGAGCGCGCCGGAGTGAGAGTCGTCGCCCAGAAACAGGGCAGCGACCCTGCGGCCGTGGCGTTCGACGCGTGGCAGGCCACGAAGGCCTCGAACGCGGACGTTCTGATCGTCGATACGGCGGGGCGTCTGCACGCGAAGCACAACCTCATGGAAGAGCTGAAGAAAATTTACAGAATCCTGGAGCGCGAGGCCGGCGCGGACCACATACGAACCGTTCTCGTCCTGGATGCGGTAATGGGGCAGAACGGCATCGCTCAGGCGACGACGTTCAATCGTATACTGCCGCTGTCGGCCCTGATCCTTTCGAAATACGACAACACGGCGAAGGGTGGCGTTGTGCTCTCCATCGCCGACGATCTGAAAGTTCCCATACGCTACATCGGTCTGGGAGAGGGCATCGAGGACCTGAGCCCCTTCGATCCCGACGAGTTTGCGTCGGCCCTTATGGAGGGAGCCGCTGCCGGAGGAAACGCCGCGGAATAGCGGAATGGACCGGGAGATCGGTTTGTCCCCGGCGCCTGAAAGTGAATTGAAGGGAGAGGGATTGAAATGAGCGGCAACAGTGATCAGTCGCTTCAGTCTCTGACGTCGCAGTCGAGTTTGCTTGTATTGCTGAGGACTCTTTACAGGATGGTGCTGGATTATTGTGTGCTGAGGTCCCTGGGAGACTCGGAAAAGATTATCGTATTCACAAAGGATCAGTTGATTTCGCTGATCGAGCGCAACAGTCCGGACACGTCCATCGGCGACCTGCCGAAGCTGGCCGCGCGCGGGCTGTTCAGGTCCGTCACCCCCCCGGAATCGGGAAACATTCAGGTGCTGGTCGTCGAGGAGGATGGGGCGAGCGTCTCGTCCATCAGGGAAGCCCTGATGTCGGGCCCCATTTTCCCGGTGTGGTGGGAGGCTCCGGTTTCGCTTGCCGTCCGCTCGGCCGGAAAGTTGTATTTCAATCCCACGGCCGTCCGAACCTTTGGGCCGGACCTGAAGCGCCTGGCTTCCTGCAATCTCCCCGACAGGGACGAATTTCTGATAGAGCTGGAGGGAAGTCGCGCTTCCTGTCTTCTGGCGTTTCGACGTCTCGAGCAGAACGTTTTTATTCTTGAGGACAGCACGGGCGACGCCGCTCTGGCGGAGGATATCGCGTGGTGGGCGTCCATTGGGAAAGCCTGGGTGGCGACACTCGACGGAGAAAAGCGTCCCTGGCGTCGATGCGCGGAGTCGGAGATCGACCTTCCGCGCGAGAGCGCAGGGAATATTGTGCTGCCCTGCGAGTGGGAGGGCAGACTTTTAGGTTATTTTTGCGTCGAAAAATCGGAAGCGGCACAGGAGCGCCCCGCAGCGGAAAAACCTTCGAAAGAGAACGCGGCTGTGAAATCGGCGGAAAAGCCGACACGTCGGGCTTCGGCGTCTGCCTCGAAGCCGGCGCGCCGGGGCGAGGCGAAAAAGGAAAAGAAAAGCGAGAACGAGCTATTGAGGGTTCTTGGACCCCAGGCGATGGGTTTTTTGACGCCGGGTTTGAACTTTGTCGCCGACCCTCTCGATCTTCCCGACGAGCCTTTCGATAAACCCGCGGCAGAATCGCAAAAGGCGAAGGCAACCGGTAAAGGCCGGGCCTCGCCGCGAAAACAGACGACGGGGGGCGGAGGAAGATCGGGAAAGAGCGATGCCTGAGCCCTGCGTCAAGCTGATTGCGGGGATTCTCCACCCCGATGACGAGTGGTTCGACTGGACGGTTGAAAAGCTGAAGGCCCTCTGGGGTGAACCGGAGATCACCGGGGCATCCGTTCCGTTTACGACGACGAACTACTACCGGGACATCGCCCCCCGCCTGTTTCGTCGTTTCGTCTGCTTCCCCGGCCTCTTCGAGGCGGGCGGGCTGGCCGGCTGGAAACGGGCATCCGGGGTCATCGAGGCCCAAAGCCGGACGCCCAGAGCTGTCAACATCGATCCGGGATACGTCGACGGGGCTCGGCTCGTTTTGGCCTCGACCAAGGATCACGCGCATCGTATCTATCTTCGCGACGGAATTTACGCCGAGGTGACGCTGCGTTACCGGTTCGGGAAATGGACGGCGTTCGACTACACCTTCCCCGATTTCGGCAGCGGAGTTTACGATGAATTTTTGACGGATGCGCGCAGAGCCTGGCTCAGAGACGGAGAGCGAGAGAGGAAGCCGCGGCTTAAATGAACACACTCTGAAGGCTTGCGTCACAGGCGTTCAGACGTAATGAAATAATACAGATCGATATCGCATACCCGGTTTCTTTTCGGGTTGGGGAGGAGAATACAGATGATTGACCGTTACGAGACCGCGGAGATGAACGCGATATGGGGCGAGGAAAATCGTTTCGCGGTGATGCTGCGGGTGGAACTGGCGGCCTGCAGGGCGTGGAGCGAAAAGGGAGAGATTCCCGCGGAGGCGCTCGAGGATATTTTGAGCAGAGGCGGATTTTCCGTTCCCCGTATTCGAGAAATAGAAAGCGCCGTGCATCACGACGTCATCGCTTTTGTCTCCTCGGTGGCTGAAAATGTTGGAGAAAACGGGCGCTACATCCACATGGGCCTCACCAGCAGCGATGTTCTCGACACGGCGTCTTCGATCATGCTTCGCGAGTCGCTCATGGTCGTCAGGAGGGCGCTTCTCGACCTCGACGCCGCGGTAGTGGAAAAGGCCCGGCAGTATAAGCATCTGCCCTGCATCGGCCGAACTCATGGCATCCACGCCGAGCCGACGACTCTGGGGCTCAAGTTCCTCAACTGGCACGCCGAACTGGAGCGGGATCTCGTGCGTGTCGACGTCGCCGTTTCTCAGATCGCCTGCGGAAAAATATCCGGAGCGGTAGGCACCTACGCCCTCTGCCCTCCTGAAATCGAGGCGCGGGTGTGCGAGCTTCTGGATTTGACGCCGGCGTTGGTCTCCAATCAGATTTTGCAGCGCGACAGACATGCCGGAGTCATGAACGCCATCACCCTGCTGGGCTGCGGGCTCGAACGCATGGCGACGGAAATCCGGCACCTTCAGCGCACGGAGGTGGGGGAGCTTTACGAGCCCTTCGGCAGCGCCCAGAAGGGATCGAGCGCGATGCCCCACAAGCGCAACCCGATCAAAAGCGAGCGCATCTGCGGTATGGCGCGCCTCCTGCGCGGGTACGCCGTCTCGTCCATGGAGAACATCGCCCTGTGGCACGAGCGGGATATCAGCCATTCCTCGACGGAACGGGTAATCTGGCCGGACGCCTTCCACGCGATCCACTTCATGCTCACGGATATGAGCGGCGTCGTGCGGGAACTCGTCGTCGATGGGGAACGCATTCGAAGAAATCTCGAGCTTACGGGAGGGCTGATTTACAGTCAGCGCGTAATGCTCAAGCTGATCGACGAACTGAAAGTGCCCCGCGAGATGGCTTACAGAATCGTACAGGAAAACGTGATGCGAACTCTGCAGGAAGAGGGGAAATTTTCAGACCTGTTGAGCGAGGACCCGCGCCTCAGGGACGTGATTGATGCGACGGAACTGGCCTCCCTGTTCGACGTCGATTTTTATACTCGTTATGTGGATCAAATTTTTGAACGCTTTCAGTTATAAAAAAAGATTCGGGGAAAGTGTCCTTTGATGAAGCGCTCTTTTGTGAAGCGGGACTTCGGGAGAACGGGACGGGGAAACTTTGGAATACCATAATGAACTGAATATCAAGGAGGCGAGGCGGCTTCTCGATCGGTTTTGTCTTTACCTGGTGGCCGAACGGGGACGGAGTCGCCTCACGGCTGAGGGTTATGCTTCCGACCTGAAACAATGGCTGCGCTTCTGCGAGGCGGGCGAACTGGTCCCCTTTCCTCCGTCGCTGGCCGCCATCAGCGCCTTTCGGCGGTATATGGACGGAGAGGGAAAGCGGCACTCCACGCAGCAGCGCTGCATCGCGGCCATGCGCTCGTGGATTCACTTTGTCGAAATGGAGGAGGCGGAAGATGCGGATGTTTTCATCCCCGAGCTTCCCGGCAGGGCGAAGCTCGAACCGCGCATCCTGAACGAGGCAGAGATCAAGAGGCTGATGGACGTCTGCGGGGGAAGCAAGCCTCTGGTCGTCCGGGATCGCGCCATTTTCGAGATCGGGTACGGATGCGGACTGCGGGCCAGTGAGATCTGCACGCTGGAGATACTGGACCTCGACTTCGAGTCGAAACTTCTGCGAACCCGAGGCAAGGGAGAAAAGGAACGGGTCGTTCCCTTTCTGGGGGAGACGGCCCGGGGGGTGAGGGTGTACCTTGATGCCGTGCGTCCTCTGCTGAATCGCAAAAGGATAAGCAGGGTGTTTCTGTCTTTTTCGGGACGCCCTCTGAACCGTCAGGACATGTGGCGCATATTGAGAAAACGCGGCCGCGCGGCGGGCATCACGGAATCCCGGCTCTACCCGCATATTTTGCGGCACAGCTTCGCCACGCACCTTCTGGCGAGAGGGATGGACATGAGGACGCTGCAGGAGATGCTGGGACATTCTTCCATCATGACGACCCAGACTTATTCTCATTTCGACGGAGAGATGAGGGATTTTTACGACCGCTTTCATCCGCGGGCGTGACTTCGGAGGCATCGAAATTTTTGTTTTTAAACTTTTTTCGGAGAAGGTGTCGTGTCGGAAATGTCGTATGACGAGAGCTATTACGAAAAGGTTACAGAAGCCCTGGATTACATCCAGTCCGCGGGTGGGGATTTTCATCCCGAAACGGCCATCGTTCTGGGATCCGGACTCGGGCAGATCGCCGACGAGGTGAGCGAACCGAAGGTCATCGAAACGAGGGATATTCCCCACTGGCCCCGCTCCACCTCGCCCGGGCACGCGGGGCAGGTCATCCTCGGAAAGATCGAGGGACGCCCGGTGGTCGTGCTGAAGGGACGGGTCCATTATTACGAGGGATACGATATGCGCCAGGTCACCTTTTCCACCCGTGTTCTGGGCATGTGGAAGGTTCGGCAGTATATCGGGACGAACGCGTCGGGAGGCATCGATTTTTATCTGAAACCAGGCGATGTCGTTTTGATCCATGACCACATAAACTACATGGGAATCAACCCACTGGTCGGACCGACTGAGCCTCGATGGGGAGTGCGTTTTCCTGATATGACCAACATCTACAGCCCCAGACTGATTGGCCTCTGCGAGCAGGCGGCTTCGATTGCCGGCATTCAGGTACACAGAGGCGTCTATATCGCGTTTTCCGGACCGTCGTACGAAACGCCCGCGGAAATCAGGATGGCCCGCACGATGGGGGCGTCCGTCGTGGGGATGTCCACCGTTCCCGAGACGATTGTCGCAAACGCCATGGGGATGGAAACGGCGGTCATTTCCTGCGTGGGCAACCCGGCGGCCGGAATGAACAGCGAAGAGCTGACCGAGGAGGAAGTCCTGCTGGCCATGAAAGCCGCATCCGGCAGGATCGGAATGCTGATATGCGGCCTGATGAGAGCGCTTGAGGATGAAGGGCTGCGGGTTGGGGTTCAATGATCGAAATATTTTTGTTTGAACGTACGCTTTCGCTGACTATGGCTTTTAAGTCGTGCGCGCGAACGGCCGGGGAGAAGATCGCAGGAGGAAGGGGCCCTGGGGTGATCTTCTTGTTGCTGTGGACGTTTTTTGCCATGCCCGCTTTCGCCTCCACGAGCGTCACCTTTCCGGAGAGCTGGGATCTCGGTCAGGCCTTTGTCGTGGCGCTCTCGTCGCACACGTCATTCGACGAGCCGTCCGTGACCTGGCAGGGTCAGGCAGTCTCCCTCGACGTCGAGCCCGGCCGCGAGGGCTACGTTTCCTACGCGCTTCTGGGCTCGTACGTGAGAGACGTCAGGGCGGGGGAGCATCCTCTGGTGTTCGATTTCGTCCAGGACGGTCGGCGGTTTCGCGTGAACTGCACCCTCGGTCTCAGGATGCGAAAATATCCCGAGGAGCACCTGAAGGTCGCGGACAAAATGGTCAATCCCCCCAAAAGCGAGGCCGCGCGCATCAAAAAGGAGGCACAGCTCGCGACGACGGCGCGGCGGACCATGACCGTGAAGCGTCGCTGGACGACGCCTCCCGCGCGACCCGTTTCGGGTATCTTCACCAGCAGTTACGGATTTCGGCGTGTCTACAACGGGGTTCCCCGAGGCTATCACGCCGGAACGGATTTTCGGGCGGCGGTGGGGACCTCGATCCGGGCGCCGTTTGCGGGAACCGTCGTTCTGACGGGCCACCATTACTATTCGGGAAAAAGCGTGTACGTCGACTCCGGCAACGGGGTGATCAGCCTCTTTTTTCACATGAGCGAGATCGACGTGAAAAAGGGAGATACTGTCGAAAAGGGACAGATCGTCGGCAAAAGCGGGGCGACGGGACGCATTACGGGCCCGCATCTGCATTACGGACTCAGCCTCGCGGGACAGTACGTCGACGCGGCGCCTCTGTTTGAAACCAGTGTGACGGCTCTTCTGAAGGACATGAAGACCGAAATCGTCCGCCCCTGACCTCGGTTTCGGAGTCGATTCGGGGAGATATTTGCCGGAGGATGATACCGCAATTACGATTTTTTTGCATATCTTCTCCTGCTATAATGAATTGTGGATGTTTGATTGGAGTATTCGATGGGATCGGGTTCGGGTTTGGAGACAGACGATACCATACAGGAGAGTGATCGGACGTGACTGTACAAACGGAAGAAGTCGCCAGCGCCTCTCAGAAGGAAGTCAATCTGGAGTCTCTGGGAGAGGAGCATATCAATCTGGTATTCGCGCTGGGAAGCGAAAATTTTGGCGTGGACGTGAACATCGTGCGTGAAATCGTTCGGGTTCCCCCCTTCATTACGCGCGTTCCCAACGCCCCCAACTACATTCAGGGCGTGATCAATCTGCGGGGCACCATAGTGCCCGTATTCGACATGCAGCTCAAGATCGACATGCCCTCCACGCCTCTGACGGAAGAAGCTCGTATTGTTGTACTCTCCGTCAACGACGTCATGTTCGGGATGATCGTCAACTCCGTTCGTGAAGTGCGAACGATTTACGAATCGCAGCTGGAGGCATCGAGCCGCCTTTCCTCGGCCATGGACAAGCGCTACGTGATGTGGGTGGCAAAGCCGGCCGACGGACGCCTCATTCTGCTTCTGGACATTTCCTCGCTGTTCGACCTGGATCAGATTCTGATCGAGGACATCAGCAGGGGATAGCGTTTGCTGAAAATCGATCTTCACCTTCACAGCACCTTTTCGGATGGAGTTTTTTCTCCATCCGCCCTTGTTCAGAGGCTTGCCTCGGAAGGGGTCTCTGTCGCCAGCCTGACGGATCACGATACCGTCGATGGAGTCGCTCTTTTTCTGGCGGGCTGTCGCCGGAGGTCCATTAGGGGCGTAAGCGGGGTCGAGTTCTCCGCCGCCTTCGACGGGGTACTGCATATACTGGGTTATCGTTTTGACGTCGATGACGGGCCTCTGAAGAACGCACTCGAAAAAAACAGGAGAGCCCGGCACGAACGCAACGCCGCGATTTGCGGGAAGCTGCGGGATCTGGGGTTCGACGTCACGCTGGAAGAGGCCCGGGCCCTGGCGGGGTCGGATGTGGTGGGGCGTCCGCATTTGGCGCGCCTGCTCGTGAACAGGGGATACGTTCCGAACGTCAAAGCCGCGTTCGACAGGTATCTGAAGAGGGGAGGGGCAGCTTATGCGCCGCGTCCCCTTTTGCCTCCGGACGAGTGTATCCGGCTCATTCGCGGAGCGGGAGGACTTCCCGTTCTGGCGCATCCCCTTCAGACGACACCCGACCTCGACGATTTGCCTCCCCTTCTGGAAAAATTGAAGGACTACGGCCTGTGGGGTCTCGAGTGCTGGTCGCCGGGCAACAGTCCCCGGCAGGTTTTTCGCGCTCTTGAAATCGCGGAGCAATTTGGGCTTCGGCCTGCGGCGGGTTCCGATTTTCACGGAGGCGGACACGCCTCTGCGGGAGTTGGAGTGATTGTGGAGGAGGGGCTTTTGCCCTGGGCTCGATTTTGCGGAGGGTTATAATAATGTGCAGTCAGCGGTCCCAATCGGTTAAATTTCAGGAGGTGTCCCTGTTTTGTTTCCTGCAGATCTGTTTCCCATAGATTTGAAAAGCGATACGATTACGAAGCCCGACGCGGAAATGCGCAGAGCCATGTGTGAGGCCGAGGTGGGCGATGACGTCTACGGCGAGGATCCCACGGTGCGGCGTCTCGAAAAAATGGGCGCCGATCTTCTCGGGAAAGAGGCCGCGCTTTACGTGACCTCCGGAACGCAGGGGAATCTGGTCTCGCTGCTGACGCACTGCGGCAGGGGGGATGGAGTCATCCTCGGTCAGGACTCCCATATTCTGAACTACGAAGGAGGCGGCCTGGCCGCCCTCGGGGGTATGGTCCCGATTCCGGTGGACGATGAAAAGGGGATTCCCGATATGGCGACCCTGGAGCGGGCCATGAAGCCGAAGGGCAACGTGCATTTCGCCTACCCGCGGGTGCTGTGCCTCGAAAATACTCACAATCGTGCGGGAGGTCACGCTTCCGCGCCCGAAGAGATCGCGGAGCGGGTGTCCTGGGCGCATAAACAGGGGTTGTCCGTCCATATGGACGGAGCGCGGCTTTTCAACGCGACGGTCGCCTGGAGCGTGACTCCCGCGGAGATGGTGAAGGATGTCGATTCCGTTCAGATTTGCCTTTCCAAGGGTCTGGGCGCTCCGATGGGCAGTCTGATCTGCGCCTCCGGGGAGTTTGTCGAGCGCGCGCGGTACTGGAGAAAAAAGGTG
>JAITPZ010000018.1 GCA_031289165.1 Synergistaceae bacterium | reverse complement strand
GTGTGGTACACGATGGGGTACACGCATGATACGAATTATTATAAATTATTATGAATTGCTATAAATAGCAAAAGGGGCGATTTTTCGGTCGCCCCTTTGCTTTATACATTGCTATAAATAGCTATGAATTGCATTCTGGCGGAGGGCAGAGGATTCGAACCCCTGGGGGCTTGCGCCCCAACTGATTTCAAGTCAGCCGCCATCGGCCACTCGGCCAGCCCTCCACATCATAGTGCATTATATCACTCTTTTTCAGAGCTCTATACCCAGTACCTGCCTGCCTGACGACGATTCCGACGGCGAAGGAGATGGCCGCGACACCGAGACTGAGACAGGTCATCTCGGAAAAGCTTTTTTTGAACGGCCGGTCGAGAACGATGGAGGCGTAGATGTTGAAGACCGCGATAATTGTGACCGCGACGCACAGAGTCGCGACGAGCGCCCCCATGTATCCGTTTCTCCCCGCGAAAAGCCAGGGGAGGGTGAGCAGCGCCACCGTCATCAGGTAGGCGAAGCCCGTGTAGACGGATGAGCGAAGCATGTCCTTTCGTCCCTCGGCCCGGGCGGATACAAAACCGGACACCGCCATGAAAAGGGTCGCAGACAGGCCGGTGATGAGGCCGCCATCGCGATCAGGCGCGTGTTCCCCATAGCCAGCGTGTACCCCGCCAGAGAGCCGGTCTGCTCGACCAGCGCGTCGTTCATGCCCAGAACGATGCTGCCCGTGTAGCGCACCCGGTCCTCGTCCAGCATCCCGATCAGGGTGTTTTCGTGACGTTCTTTGTCCTCCATGATGTGGAGCAGCTCCGGAATCTGAAAGGGAGAGCTGCCGTAGCGCTCGTTGAGCTTCACCTCGCACCGTTCGAAAAATTTTATGCAAAACGTGTATCCGCGAATTTTATTTAGCAGCTCATAGACTCTCAGCAGGGAACGGCGCGGTTTCACTCGGGTCTTCGTGTATTTTTCAAACAATTTCGCGTGTAACGCCTCGTCTCCGGCGATCCGGGAAAGAATCTCGCTGTCGTGCGGGTGGTCCCCTCTGCTCTTTGCCAGAAGGGAATAAAGCGCCGCTCTCTCGATTTCCGACCGCTGAAACTGAAGAAAAAGGACGGTTAAATCCCCCTGCTCCTTTTCCATGACAAACCTTCCTTATATACTTCGTACTTTCGACACAAATTCATGTCCTGTATATTAACGGAAGAACGTAAAGGAGGTTATCCGTACTGTGACCGCAAAGATGAGAAACGCGCTGAACGCGGATATGGAGAATGTGCTGCTGCTCTTCGACGAGGAGAATCCCTGCTGGACACGCCCGATGCTGTCTCTGGCGAATGAGGAGGCGGCGGACGCTTTGTTGCGGGAGGGGTTTCTGCTGCGGGAAGGAGAGATCCTCTTCCTTGCGCCCGAAGGTGTGGAGCGCTTTCGGGCGCTGAGGGAGGAGTCCTTCCTGTCGCTGCGCCCGGGCGTTTCCGGTCCCGAAATGGACAGGGAGCGCGAGGCGCGGCGAAGCCTGCTGCGGATGTTTTTGGATAAACGTCACCTCCAGCGCTGGGGGTTAAAGGAGTACAACAAACCCTTCCTTTTCGATGTGCCGAACCTGGATGAGGAAGAACTTTTCTCAATTGACGGAGGGGAACTGGTTTGGCGCTATCAGGAAAGCGCCGTGTTCGTGAAAATGGCGCGGGACTTCCCGCACACGGGCATGGCGGCGCGAGCGTATCCGGCGCCCGACATCGCGCGAATCTCCGGGTGGATGACGTCCTTCATGCCGAAAAGGCGAACGGTCACGACCGACCTGCTCTACAGGAGCCGCTACGATTTTCGGGCGTACGCCCGCTTTCCCAAACTGCCGGCGGACCCCTGCGACATGCTGAACACGGATCGTTTTTTCTGCTTCTTTACGCCTCCGCCGCTGCCGGAAAACGAAAGGACGATGCTGAAAACCCTCGGAGAGTTTCAGATGTATATGACGATGCTGAGGCGCATGTACATGCCCGGTTACGTCGATCGGGACAGCCTGGATCAGGACGGCGTCAACTGGCTCATTTATATCCACGAACGCGAGACGGACGCCGTCGGGTGCGCAGAGCTGCTTTCCCGAAGAGGGCGCTCTCTGGATGGGCCCGCCGCCCCGCTGGAGATATGGAGCCTCAGTCTGCAGGCGCTTCTGGAGCACGAGGAGACGAGCGAGACGATTCACGATCTGCTGCCCGACGTCGCGCATCCCATCCTGCGGCTGGCCTGAAATTTTGGGGTTCCCGTCAAATTTCCTTTTGGGACTTATGGCCTCGTGGTATAATCGCAAGGTAGTGTTTGTGGGGGCATCGTAAATACTGAACAGGAGGGAATTTTATGGCAAAAGCGGTTGTGGACGGAAATGCTTGTGTGGGTTGTGAGGCGTGCGTCGGGACGTGTCCCGTCGAGGCCATCGCTGTTGACGGCGGTAAGGCAAAAGTCAGCCCCGATACCTGCATCGAGTGCGGCAGTTGCGTTTCGACCTGCCCGGTCGGCGCGATCTCTCAGTAACGCGCGGGTTCAGGCAATACCGGCAAACGGGGAAGCCCCCTCATCGAAGGGACTTCCCCGAATTTTTTTGTGTGTCCCGGTTCCTTTGTTTGTGGATCATCGCGGCCACCTGATATATAATGCAACAGTGCGATGAGAGAGAACAACAAAGAGAGTTTACGTTTATGCCGGACCGGGGAGGACCTGTCCTTCCGACAGATCGCCGGCTGAGGAGTTTGTGCGGATGCGTCTTCCCGTTGTGTACCTGATCGGCATTACCTGGGCGATCTATTCTTATTCCAACGTGTTCTTCATGTTCTCGTCCTACCTGGCGCTGAAGGGGTTTTCTCCCGACCGCGCGGGGCTTTTGGTGGGGGCTTTCTACGCGGCGACGACCCTGATTCGACCCGCGGGCAGTTGGGTCGTTGAACGAGCAGGCATACGCCGGACGCTCATTGTGGCGGCCTGCGTCTGTCTTGTTGCGGCGACGCTCAACTTCGTCACGGTATCCTTCTGGCCCCTTCTGGCGATTCGAATCGCGATGGGTTGCGCGTTCGGCGTCTTTCTTGTCGCGCTGACGACCTATCAGTCCCTGATCATCCCCGAGGAGATCCGCGGCACGGCCTTTGCGCTGATCACCCTCGGCGCGCTGTCCTGCCTGTTTACGGTCGTTCCCCTGTCCGACTGGCTGCTGTCCCTCGGGAAGACGACGCCGTTTCTCGCGATTCCCGTCGTGATGGCGGCGCTGTGTATTGTTCTGTCCTGCCGCCTTCCTCCGCTCTCGGGCGCTCTGAATGTGACGGAAAACCTGGAATGGGGAACCTGGGGAGAACTATACAGGGACACGCCGTTCTGGCGGACGCTGACGTCCTGCGCGCTGTTCGGGCTCTGTGACGCCTCCATCGTCTATCTTCCGGCGCTGATTCTGGCGATGGGACTCGTTCCCACCTTCTTCGTCGTGGGGAACGGACTGGGGGCGCTGGCGATGCGGACGCTGGGGTACGCCTTCTTCAATCGACACCCTCGCTACGTATTTGCCGGCCCATCGCTTTTCGTCATGGCCGTCTTTCTCTTCTTCACCACGAGGGCAACGAGCAACGTGTGGCTTTTTGCATACGGTTTTCTCTATGGAACGGGCATGGGGTATGGATTTCCTGCGCACCTGGCCCTGATCGGCGATCTTGCGCCGGCGCGACTGCGCGCAGGAATGTCCGCGCTCGTCTATTTTTGTTACGATATAAGCTGGTTTGTCCTGCCCGTCTACGTCGGTTTTGCGACGCCCCGCATCGGTGAGCGGGGCGCGTTCTCCATTTTATCGGTTATCTGCGTAATATCCGGGGTCGGCGTCACCATGATGTGGCGAGCCTGGTCGAAGAGGGTGAAATTTTGAAGGTACGGAATATACTCGATAAAATCAACCTCGCCGCTCCCTTTCTGCTTGCGGAGGAGTGGGACAACTGCGGGCTGATGATCGGGGATCCGGACGGGGAGGTCCGGAGTCTTGCTCTGGCCCTGGATCCGCTTCCGGAGGCGATGGAGGAGGCCTTTCGCAAGGGATGTCAGGCGTTGCTCTCTCATCACCCCCTTTTCTTCAGACCCGTCAGGAATCTCGACCTTTCCTCCACCATCGGAAAAGTTGTCCGAATGGCGATTCGGGCCGATATGGCCGTGCTGTCCGCGCACACGAACTGGGACAGCGCGGAGGGGGGAGTCAGTCGCACCCTCGCCCGGCGGATGAAGCTCACCGCCATCGTCCCCCTGAAGCAGTCGCGGTACGGCCCGGGGGGCATGGGGGTGGCGGGCGAGCTGCCGGCCGTCACGCCTCTGCACGAGGTGCTGGAGAGGCTGAAACGGGCATGGAATCTGACGCGGATCGACTACTACGGACCGACGGACTGTAGTATACTGCGCATGGCCCTTTGCGGCGGGTCGGGCGGGAACCTGTGGCCCGCGGCGCTGTCCATGAAGGCGGATCTGTACGTCACCGCGGACATGAAGTACCACGACAGTCTGGACTCCGTCCGCGCGAAGCTGCCCGTCGCCGTCATCGACCACGCGGAGATGGAGAGCGTGACTCTGGTGGAGCTGGCGCGCTACCTCGCGGCGCCGGGTGAGCTGGAGGTCATGCTGATGGACTACAGGGCTCTCACCACGCCGTTGCACGTCTGAACGAACTGTTGAACAAGGTCGTGTTCCAGCGGGCGTTATGGAGGCGTTTGAATGCCTGAGCTTTTACGCTTCTGAACTTCAGGCCTCTAATTAAAATTGATATAAGGTGGTAGGGTAAATGGGCAGGAGCAGGGTTTTTAGCGGAATGAGACCGACCGGGCAGCTGCATCTCGGTCACCTGGCCGGGGCGCTGACCAACTGGGTGAAGCTGCAGGAGGACCATGAGTGTTTCTACAGCATCGTCGACTGGCACGCTTTGATGTCGAACTACGCCGAGTCGGAGGAGACCCGCCAGCTTTGTATGGACGTTCTTCTGGACTGGCTTTCGGTGGGTCTGGATCCGGAGAAGAGCTGCATTTTCATCCAGTCCCACGTTCCCCAGCACGCGGAGCTTTTTCTTGCGCTTTCGATGATAACGCCGCTGGGCTGGCTCTACAGAAACCCGACCTACAAGGAACAGATCGTAAACATCCAGAACAGGGACCTGAGCACCTTCGCCTTTCTCGGCTATCCCGTGCTGATGGCCGCGGACATCCTGCTCTACAGGGCGGAGAAGGTTCCGGTGGGGGAGGACCAGAGTGCGCACATGGAACTCAGCCGCGAACTCGTGCGCCGTTTCAATCACTTCTTCGGGGCGGACCTGCTGCCCGAACCTCAGACCCTTCTGACCCCGACCCCCAAGGTTCCCGGAACGGACGGGCGGAAGATGAGCAAATCCTACGGGAACTCTCTCTATATTTCGGAAAGCCCCGCGTCGATGTGGGATAAACTTCGTACCATGATCACGGACCCGGCGCGCGAAAAACGCACGGACCCGGGCGACCCCGACAAATGCCCGGTGTGGGACATCCAGAAGGTATTCAACCCGGACGCCTCCCAGAGGGCGGAGATCGACAGCGGATGCCGGACTGCGGGGATCGGCTGCGTCGACTGTAAAAAGATGCTGAACGTCCACATCACGGAGATGATGGAGCCGATCCACGAGCGTCGCGCCCGCTATGCGAAGGACCCCGCCACGTTGAACGACGTCCTCGCTGAGGGAGGAAAACGCGCGGAAGCCGTGGCGCGAGCCACCAGGAGGGACATTTACCCCGCGATGGGGCTGATCGTACGGGCCGACCGGGTCAGCTGACGGGGCTCGGATCGTCGGGGCGCGCATGTCGAAAGAGAGCGTCGAGATCTCCATCAACGGCTTCTCCGGCCCCCTCGATTTGCTGTGTCACCTCGTGGAGAGCCGACAGATGCAGGCCTCCGAGATCAGGGTGACGCAGCTGGTACGCTTTTATGGCGCCTGGCTCCTGAAAACGAGAAAAGCCTCAGTAGACATGCTGGCGGAGTTTTTTTACATGGTCGCGGGCCTGTTGCTGCAAAAGACGCTTTCTCTGATCCCCGGCGCGGCGCCCCTGGAGGATGACGTCGAAGATCTGCCGCTGGACGAGGACGAGCTCATGGAAAAGCTGGCGCGTTATCGTCCGTACCGGACGGCGACCGCTTGGCTGGAGGAGCGGAAACTGCTCCGGGAAAAGTGCTTCCGGCGCATCGTTCCCGAGGTTGCCTCGGATGAGGATGCCGCGAACGCGGTCGAGCGGGGGTACGATATCGGAAACCTTTATTTTCTGAGCCGCGTCTGGTGGGGGCTCTTCGAGCGGTATTCCCGAAATCGCGAACGAGACAGGTTTATCCCCGATTTTGCGGAGGAGGAGTGGAACGGAGTCCCGGAGGCGCTTCCCGAGGAGTCGCAGATCGAGAGCCGCATCGCCGAGCTGGAGGAAAAGCTGCATCGCAATCCGGTTCTTTCCATGAATGCGCTGTGGGCACTTTCTCCGACCGTGGGAATGCTGGTCGTGACGCTTCTGGCCGTTTTGGAGATGTGTCGCATGGGTAAGGTTTCCATCGAGCAGGAGGCGCTTTTTTCCGATGTCAAAATCCACGCGAAGGGATGAGGCGCTTTCATCCGCTCCCCTTTCCGTCCTAGCCGCGCAGGTCGAGGCGGTGCTTTTTCTGGCCGCCGACGCGGTATCCGAGGCGGAGCTGAAAAACGTGTTCGGCGTGACGACCAGGGAGATAACGACGGCGCTCGCGGAGCTGAAGGAACATCTCGCCGTGGGACACGGGCTCGTTCTGAGATCCACGGTCGGCGGCTGGCTCCTGGAGACCAGCCCCCATTTCGCGGAAGTTCTGTCGCTCTTTCGCGAGACCTCGCAGAAGGGACGGGTGCGCCTCAGCCGGGCCGCCGTGGAGACGCTGGCGGTCGTCGCCTGGAACCAGCCCGTGACGCGTGCGGAGGTGGAGGATCTGAGGGGCGTGCGTTGCGAGCGGGTGATCGAGACGTTGCTTACCCACGACCTCATCCGCATATCGGGGCGCAAGAAGGCGAGCGGCTCTCCGCTTCTCTATCGAACGACCGAACGTTTCCTGGACGTTTTTGGGCTCGAGGCCATCGCCGACTTGCCCAACCTGGAGGAACTCGGAGAGCTGGGGGCCGATCTTCTGGAGGATATCGCGGGAGGAGACAGCTCTGACGCGGTGAAAATTCCCGATGCGGTGGAGGATTCGAACATAATAAAAAATCTCGATGCTATCGTGGAGGATCCCGGTGGTGCGACTTAACGCTTTTCTGGCCGAATGCGGGGCGGCATCGAGGCGGAAGTCGGAGGAGTTCATCCTGGCCGGACGGGTGCGCGTCAACGGCAGGATCGTTCTGGCGCCATATTTTTCGGTGACGGAGGAGGACGCGGTGGAGCTTGACGGGAGGCGCGCCGCACCCTGCCCGAAGGCGTACGTCGTTATGAACAAACCGCCGGGCGTCGTGTGCGCCGTCTCCGACCGCTACGATCCCGTCGTGGTGGATCTGCTCCCCCCGGAGATTCGCGCAGCCCGAGTGTTTCCCGTCGGACGCCTGGACCGGGAGAGTGAGGGATTGTTAATCCTGACGAATGATGGTATGTTTACCCAGAGTGTCGTTCATCCCTCTAAAGGAGTCGTAAAGGAATATGAAGCCCTTCTCAACGTGGAGATTAACGACAGACAACTGAATCGCTGGAGCGAAGGATTCGAGATGGAGGGGCGTCATGTGCGCCCTCTCGCGATTGTGATTATGGACCGGGAACCGTGGGCGCGTTGGGTGCGCGTGGTGATCGGCGAGGGATTGAAGCGCGAGATACGCACGATGGCAAATCTTGCGGGGTTCAGTGTGGTGACGCTGATACGACGCAGAATCGGTGGCCTGATACTGGAGAAACTTCAACGAGGGCAATTCGCGGAATTGTCTTTTTTTGATTTGTACACTAAAATATTCAGGGGCGGTTCAGTTTAGCTGCGCGAGGAGGACATATCCGATGAGTGAGATAGATGAGCGATCAAGGGAACTTATCAGGACGCGTATTATAAACAAGCTTAAGGAGATAAAGTCTTTCCCCCAATTTGTGGTAGAAACACTGCGAAAACTCAACGATCCCACAAGCAACGCATCGGACGTCGCGGCAAGCCTTTCGCGCGACGAGGGCTTGGTTTTGCGCACGCTGAAACTGGCCAACTCGGCGGCTTACGGAATGTCGAGGAACATCTCCGATATCTCCGAGGCCATCGCCCTTCTTGGTTATAAAAATATCAGCAATATCGTCCTGGCGGCCACAGTCTACTCCGTTATGGACAAGGGGCTTTCGGGCTACGCGCTGGATCGCGGCGAGCTGTGGCGGCACTCCCTGACGGCGGCCTACGCCGCCCGCTACATCGCGCAGGCGACGCGAAAGGTCCCTCCCGAGGAGGCCTACGTCGGGGGACTGTTGCACGACATCGGCAAGGTCGTCCTGAACGACTACGTCCGCTTCGGTTACGGCATCATCGTGAAGCTGGTGGAAGAGGAGCATATCCCGTTTACCGAGGCGGAACTGAAGGTTCTGGGTTTCGAACACGCCATGGTGGGTTCTCTTCTGGTCGAGCGATGGGATCTTCCGGAGGGCTACCAGTACGCGACCCTCCTTCATCATAAGCCCAACGCGCTGGAGCCCGAACACGCGGAGCATCAGCCGCTGGTCGACGTCGTCAGCGTCGCGAACTCGATGTGTCTCATGCTGGGCGTGGGACTGGGTGCGGACGGTCTCCAGAATTATCTCTATCCGGAGCCTCTGGAGCGCCTGGGGATACAGGATTACGAAACGCTCATGTCAGAGCTGGTCGATTTTGCCGGTCAGGCCGCTCAGGAAATGGCGGACATGCGGGAGCTGTAGGAGAGACGGACGAGGACGAAAGATCGTGAGCTTTGTCGTCACTATAGACGGCCCATCGGGGGCGGGTAAGAGTTCCGTCGCGAAATCCCTGGCGGAGAGGCTGGGGATTCGCTGTCTTGATACGGGCGCGATTTATCGTTCCGTGGCTTACGTCCTGGATAAAAGGGGATTTTCTCCGACGGAGGAGAAACGGGTGGCCGACGCGGTGGCGTCCCTGTCCGTTCGGATTCTCCCGGAAGGTATTTTTGTCGATGGCGAGGACGTTACGACGGCCATACGAACTCCTTACGTGGATTCCATCGTTTCCGCGTGGGCACGCCTCGGGGTTGTTCGAAGCGGTCTTCTGGCCCTGCAGAGGGAACAGGCGAAATATGGTTCTCTGGTTGCGGAGGGGCGCGATATGGGCAGCGTCGTTTTTCCGGCGGCGGACGTCCGATTTTTTCTGACGGCCTCTTCCGAGGCCCGGGCCGAGCGGAGACACAGAGAGCTTCTGGAGAGGGGCGAGTCCGTCAGTTGCGAGGACGTGCGGGTCCGCCTGAACGAGCGGGATCGCGCCGACAGCGAGCGAGAATTGGCGCCTCTGAAAGAGCCCGAAGGAGCGATTCGAATCGACACCTCCCTGATGGAAAAAGAAGATGTTATAAATGAGTTGCTTCTCATCGTCCGGCGGCAGTGCCCCATCCAGGATAACGCGGGCGGTACGAATAAATAAAGAAGGGATTTGACTCATTGACGGCGGACGGAATTTTCTATGAGTTGGTGCGGGTGTTTTTCCGGGTTGTCTTTACGATCTATAATCGTTTTTCCGTAAGGTGGATGGAGCCGCTTCCGCGTGACAGAAAGGTGATCGTCGCCTGTAATCACTGCAGCGTTCTGGATCCTTTGGTTGTCGGAGTCGCCTTTCCCCGGCGATTGCGTTATTTTGCCAAGGAGGAACTCTTCCGCCCCTGGCTTTTGAGATTGATTATACGAACTCTCGGCGCCGTCCCCGTTTCGCGCGCCGACAGCGCCTCCGCCGCCAGCGCCCTTAAGGGTTTTTTCAAACTGCTGGAGGAGGGTAATGACGTGTTGCTTTTTCCTGAGGGATCCCGCTCTCCGGATGGGACGCTGCAACCGTTGGAGGGGGGAGTCGGACTGATCGCGGCGCACTCCAGAGCCGCCATCCTTCCCGTTTTTATCGGGGGAACGTACGCGGCCATGCGGTCGGGAACCACTCTGTTTCGTCCCGCCAAAATTTCAGTGACTTTCGGGAAACTGCTCGTGTTCGAGCCGGAGACCTTCACGGGAAAAGGGGCCCGTGAGAAGATCATGGCGGCACTGACGGAATCCCTTCGCGAACTTGAGTCGACAGCGTCGTAGCCCATCCTCCGGCGAAGAGGCCGGGAGGAACGCAAACAGCGCCGTCGTGGTGGCGTTGTCTCTGCCGGATCAGGATTATGATCCGGATATTTTGTTGCGGGAGCTCTCTCTGTTGCTGGAGTCGCTCGATATCGCGGTGGCAGGAAGCGCCGTCCAAAAGCGTCCCGCTCCGGATCCGGCTACGTTCATCGGCAGCGGAAAGGCGGAGGAGCTGAGGGAGTTCTGCCGTGCCCGGGGTGGAGGTTGTCTCGTTTTCAACGAACAGCTTTCACCCGTTCAAAAGAGTAACCTCGAAAAAATAACCGGCGTCAAAATATGGGATCGTCCCTTTGTCATCATGAAAATTTTCGAGCGACGGGCATCGACGGCCGAGGCGAAACTGCAGGTCGAGCTGGCCATGATTCGATACGAGATTCCGCATCTGAAGGGGCTGGGACTGCAGATGTCCCGGGCAGGGGCAGGGATCGGCACCCGGGGACCCGGCGAGACGGAGTTCGAGCGGCACCGGAGAAAGCTGGAGCGCAAGGTGCGCGAGATCTCGAGAAAGCTCGAGAACGTGCGGCGACAGCGGCGTCTCGTTCGGGACCGCAGAAAGAAGATGGGGGTTCCCACGGTCTCGCTGGTGGGGTACACCAACAGCGGAAAATCGACGCTGTTGCGCTCTCTCTCGGGAGACCTCTCCATTTTGGCGGAGAACAGGCTTTTTTCCACCCTGAGCACATCGGTTCGACGCATCGCGATGCGGGGTGGGGGAAACGCGCTTTTTTCCGATACGGTGGGCTTCATTCGGCGTCTGCCCCCGGACCTGGTCGCCGCTTTTCGCGCGACCCTCGAGGAAATCGCGGCGGCGGAGCTGTTGCTTCTGGTTCTCGATGCCAGCGCCGACGACGTGCCGGAAACGTACGACGTCATCGCGGGGACGCTGTTGGAGATCGGATGTATCGACATTCCCCGTATCGTCGTCCTCAACAAGGAGGACCTCGTTTCGGCGCAGGACATGGCGGCGCTGTCGTTGCGCTTCAGGGCGATGGGCGAGGCGACGGTTTCTCTGAGCGCTCTCAAATCCGAGGGATTCAATGCTCTGCTGGAGGCTGTCGAGCAGGAACTGGCCGCGCAGAACGCGTGGTACGTCAGATACTGAACACCGTTCCTTTCGGTGTGCATATTCGGGAGGCAGCATGTTTTTGAGCATGACGGGTTTTGGCCGCGCCGCGCGCGCTTTTGCGTGGGGGACGGTCTCGTTTGAGCTGGCGTCGGTAAATCATCGTTATCAGGAGATCGGCGTGCGCCTGCCGAGGGAGATATCCTCTCTCGAAAGCAGAATCGTTTCGTTGTTGCGCTCGCGCCTCAGAAGGGGAAAAATTCGGCTGAACGCGGAGATTTCCTGGGCAGGCGGCCGCAGGATCGCGAAACTGGACACGGCGGCCCTTTCGTCCTACTACGATCAGTTGCGCGAACTTTCAGGACGGGCGGACGGTTCTTCCGGAAATATTCCCGGCACTCCTTCCGTCTCCGAGCTGGCGCTTCTGGTGAACCTGCCCGGTGTCTGCGATGCGCCGTCTCTCGCCCCCGTCGATGAGAGCGGCGGGGAGGCGGAGGATCTCTGGGAAGCCCTGACCGCCGAGGTCGTGGAAGCGCTCATGGAGATGAAACGGTCCGAGGGAGAAAAACTCCGGTCCGCCGTCGAATTGGACCTCGCGGAGTTCGAGCGCCTCGTCGCCTCCCTCTCCGAACGATGGGGCATCGCTTCGTCCGAGGCGCTGGAGGGATTGAGGGCGCGAATCGAGAAGGTCATGGAGCACTTTAATCTGGAGGTCGATCAGAACCGTGTCGCACAGGAAATTTCTCTGCTTGCCGACAGGTGGGATGTCTCCGAGGAGCTGGCCCGCCTTGACGCCCACGTCACGAAATTCAGGGAAACCGCGTCCGCAAAGGGATCCGAGGGAAGGAAACTCGACTTTCTGATTCAGGAGATGAACCGGGAGGTCAATACCATGGGCTCGAAGGTGAGCGACGCGGAGTTCCGCTGGACGGTGGTGGAGGCGAAATCCTGCCTCGAGCGGATAAGGGAGCAAATTCAGAACATCGAGTAGAGATGGCTGATTATACAGGGAACGGGACTGTGACGATGAGCGAACGGGAGCATGAGAAAAAACAAAGACGCAGGGGAAGGCTTTTTGTGCTTGCCGGACCCAGCGGGGTGGGCAAGGGGACGCTGAGGATGCGGGTACTGTCGGACATCGACGGCCTGGTCTACTCCATATCCTGTACCACGCGCGCCCCGCGGGACGGAGAACGGGAGGGCACGGACTACCGGTTCATCTCGAAGCAGGAGTTCGAGGACAGGGAAAAGCGGGGCCTGTTTTTGGAACACGCCGCCGTTCACGGAAATTTTTACGGGACCCTGCGCGAGGACGTCGAGCGCGAGCTGGCGGCGGGACGCGACGTCCTTCTCGAGATCGACGTGCAGGGGGCGCAGCAGATTCGTGGCCTTCTGCCGGAAAGCGTTCTGATCTTCGTCTCCCCTCCCTCCATCGCGGTTCTGGAGGAACGACTCAGGCGCCGGGAAACGGAGTCCGAGGAGCAGATCGCGCTGAGGCTCGCGAACGCGAAAAGGGAAATGGAGTGTATCCCGGCGTACGATCACGTCGTTCTCAACGACACGCTGGAGCGCGCGTCCGAGGATCTTCGCGGCATCATAGCGAGCTACAGACGCTGATCCAAAGCGGAGCTCTCAGGTATCAGGCGGGACTCGAACCAAAATTCGACAGGGCAGACTCAGGATTTGCCGTGAAAGGCGGGTTTTAAAAAAATGAAATTCTACGATATCGACGATCTCGAAACCAAATGTGGAACCGACAACAAATACAGGATTACGGCGCTGGTGGCCGCCAGAGCCCGATGGTTGAGCGAGCAGAAATCGATCGACATGCTGCAGGTGAAGGAGAAATATCTTTCGGCCGCTCTTCTCGAGGTAGAGCAAGGATCGATTCCAGCCCGGTGGCTCGAGGAACTTGAGAGTGGCGTTCAGCCGTCTTCGATCGGGAGCGTCCCGACTGAAGCTGCCCCGATCGAAGCCGCTCAGGACGTAACGCCTCAGTGAGGGCCCTGTTAAATGCTCGACTGGAAGCGTTCCCGTAAAATACTGCTCTGCGTTACGGGCGGCATCGCGGCGTACAAGATTCCCGACCTCGCCAGCAGGCTGCGAAAGCTCGACTGCGAGGTCGAGATCGTCCTGACGAAGGGCGCCGAGTCCCTCGTCAGCCCTCTGGCGCTTTCCACGCTTTCGGGACGTCGCGCGTGGCTGCAGGACGATTTTTTGTCGGACAAACGGGGATTTGAGATTCCGCATATCCGCCTGGCGGACTGGGCGGAGGTCGTCGTTGTCGCGCCCTGCTCGGCCGAGACGGCGTTCGGGCTGGCGCAGGGGCGGGCGGACAGCATCGTCGAGGCGGCTTTGCTGGCGACCCGGGCTCCCGTCGTGCTTTTTCCCGCGATGAACGTCCACATGTTCGAACATCCGGCGACGCAGCAGAACCTGAGAATTCTGGCGGAGCGGGGCGTGCGCGTCGTTGATCCGGAGTTCGGCTCTCTGGCCTGCGGGTACGAGGGTAAGGGGCGGCTGCCGGAGACGGATCTGATCCTCGAGGAAATCGCGTACGCTCTTTCGCCCCGGCGCGACCTCGCGGGCAGACACGTCCTCGTGACGGCCGGCCCGACGCGGGAGTATCTGGACCCCGTGCGCTTCATATCCAACCCCAGCACAGGAAAGATGGGCCTTGCGATGGCGCGAACGGCCTGGTACAGAGGAGCGGAGGTCCGCGTGATCCTTGGCCCGACGCCGCCGATCGGCAGCACGCACGGCCTCGGGATCCAAAACGTCGTGTCGGCGCTCGAGATGCGCGACGCGGTCATGGAGAACCTGGGCTGGGCGGACTGCGTGGTCAAGGCCGCCGCCGTGGGGGATTACCGGTCCCCAAACAGGGTCGAACACAAGATCAAACGCGAAAAAAAGGACACCCTCACGCTCTCTCTGGAGCAGAACCCGGACATTGCAGCCGAGGTCGGGGGTAACAAGCGGGTCGATCAGTTCCTGATCGGGTTCGCGGCCGAGACCGACGACGTGGTGAAGAACGCGCGCGCGAAGATGGCGCGCAAGGGCCTCGATATGATGGTGGCCAACGACGTCACCGTTCCGGGCTGTGGTTTTGGCGCCGACTCCAATACCGTCCGGATCATTTCCCGCGATGACGAGACGCAGGCCTCCGGAAGCAAGGAAGAGGTTGCCGACGCCGTCTGGGAGATGGTCGTTCACGGGTGGCTCTCTTAATGAAAGCAGGCTGAGTTGCTTCGCTTCATCGAGGTCGTCGTTCCCGGTCCCTGGTGGAACACTCTGACTTACACGCTGGACTCTCCCGACGTCCCGAATACGGGGATTCGTGTTCGGGTACCCGTGGGAAGGGGAGAACGCGTCGGTTTTCTCGCGGGATGCGGGGAATCTCCTCCGGAGCGGGGGAGGGCAAATCTGAAGGCCGTGAGCGAACTGCTTGACGAAAGATGCGTCCTGGGAGACGAACTCTGGGGTCTCGCCGGCTGGACAGGAAGGACGTTCCTGTGCGGCATGGGCGAGGCCCTTCAGCTTATCTGCCCCAGGCCCATCCTGCAGGGCGAGTCCTTTCCCTGCCCCTCGCCCGGAGGTTCTTCGGCGGTGGAAAACAGGATTTTCCGGGAGACGTCCTGTTATAATCCGGTGGACGAGGGGCGTAATGCCCTTTACGTCGAGCGGCTTTTGAACGGAGGGCGGGCTTTGGTTTTGTTCCCCGAGGCCGAAAGCGCCGCGTTTTTTTTCGCGCGCCTGCCCGCTCAGGTCAAAGCCGAGGCGCTTCTGTGGCCCTCGACCGGAGGTAAAAAGCTCCGAGCCTCCTGGGAAATGGCCTGCAGGGAAGAGGTTCGCGTCATCGTCGGCACGGGCGGAGCCGTCTTTGCCCCAATGAATTTCAACGCGATCATCGTGGACGACGAGTCCAATCCCGCGTGGGTTTTTATGCGCCCGCCCCGCATTTCGGCACGCAGTCTGGCCGGCCGGCGCGCGCTCTTCATGAAGGCCGAGCTCGTGCTGGGAGGGCGCGTCCCGTCGGCCCGGACGTATGTGCGCTCCCGCCCCGAGTGCCGGACCCTGCCGCAGCGCCGAAACCTCATTTTTGTGGACATGGGACGCTCCTTCAAAAATGAGACGCGCGGAATAGAGGGGACGCTGCCCCTGACGAAATCTCTGGTGGAGCGCACGCGTTCGACCCTGAAGGAGGGCCGGCACGCGCTCTGGATCATGGATCGAAGGGGACAGGCGGGTGAGGTGTTCTGCTCCGAGTGCGGCAAATCGTTCCTGTGTCCGCGCTGCGCTTCGCTCATGCGCAGTGAGGCCGGGGGGACGACGCTTCGCTGCGTTCAGTGCGGCACGCGGGAGCGTCTGCCCGATAAATGCCCGGCCTGCCGCGGCGTCCTTCTGATGGGAAAACGCCCGGGGCTGGATGCACTGTACCCGGTGGCGGCCCGTTACATGAGAGAATATCCGGTTCTGATGGATGAGCCGCGTCTGAAGCGCTTGGAGTTGCCCTCCCTGCTTCTGGGGACGCGCCGGCTTCTGGCCCTCTGCGATTCCGTCGACGCAGGCCTTATCGCCTGGCTGGATCTGGACGCCGAGGCGCGAAAAACGGACTACAACGCGCGGTTCCAGACGTTCAGCATGGTCTGGGAGTCTTTCTGGCGGGGACTCGGCGGAGGGGCGGAGCGTATCGTGCTGATGCAGACCCGCCGGTCGGGAAGCGCCTGGCAGAGTACGCTCTGGTCCGGTTGGGGAAATTTCTGGCAGGGCGAGTTGGAGGAG
>JAITPZ010000159.1 GCA_031289165.1 Synergistaceae bacterium | reverse complement strand
CGCGAGCTTGCAACCGGACCACTTCGAAAATGATGCCTATCGACAGATATTCAGGTCTATCCTGTACGCGCTGTGTTCGTCGAAGCCGCTGGAGATTCAGTATAGAGACCATGACGGCGGATTGATCCGTGACACCGTCCGCCCCGAAAAAATCGAGTATTCATTGAAAGAGGACAGGTTCCGCCTGCTTTGCTCGACAGCAAACCGCAACACAGCTTTGGGCGGCGCGATAAACATCGGCGACATCGTTGACGCGAAAGAGGCGGAATCATTCCCTCGCACCGAAAAAAACATTCCCGCCAATCCGCAAAGCAAACCGCGAAAAGAGCTAAAACACGCGAGCCTTAGGGTCAAAAACGAGCGGGGCGCCGGCGAACGCGCGCAAATGCAGTTCGCGAACTACAAAATTTACGCGGGCGGTTCGGAAGACTTTATGGAGCTTGAAATAGGTTACCCGGAATCCAACGAACCCGAACTGCTCGACGAGATCCTCGCGTTCGGCCCGTTAATCAAAGTGAACCATTTTGACGGCGATCTTCTGAAAAAGATACGCGAACGGCTGGATACACAGAGGAAGTTGATGTCCGCACCGCAGAAGACGTGAAACCAGGCACTGAAAAAACCGTCAAGGAGGCATCATGCCTCCCCGGCAGGATAACTCAACTGTTTTCGCTCAACCTGTCGACATTGGGAGGAAACGTGTTTTTCCAGAAAATTCGAGATCTCAGGCTTCAGAACCTGTCTGGTCGCGACGGCTCGGACGAAACGCTCCAATTCATCGGGATCGACTTCAATCTCTATTCCGTGAAATTCGAGGAAATACAGGCACGTTGCGAGACCCGTCCGTTTATTTCCATCAATAAACGGGTGGTTCTGAACGATATGGAATAGATAGGCTGCGGCCATTTCAAAGGGGAAGGCGTGAAAGTAATTATCTCCGAACCCCGACGAGGGCATTGCCAGGGTGGATTCGAGAAGTCCCATGTCCCTCACTCCATGCTTGCCGCCATAGAGTTCGATCTGCTCCGCGTGAAAATCCAGAACTTCAGTGAGAGAAAAAAAGTCGCGCATTCATTCGGCCAGCTTTTTGAAGGTTGTTTCGTACTTTTTATTGACTCTGGCGCGAACTTTCGTCAGTTTCTCCGAACGCTCCCTGTCCTGGATCGGAGAAAGAATGAGAGATTTGCCGTCAGTCGTAACCGAAATGGGCGTTTCGGGCTCGATGTTCAATAACTCAAGGATCGGCTTGTCCAGTATCAGCGCCAGGCTGTTGCCGTGTTTCGTAAGAGTTTTTATCACCGATGTCAGCTCCTTAGTTTTACAAAGTAAGTACAAAATATCATAAATTATGCATGGGATCAATAAAGGCTTCATGGCGTAAAAGAGAAAGGGAGGGCTGTTACAGATGAGTCAGACGGAACGGGTCAACATGGCGGAGGGTCAAGTTAAGCGGAACTCCAGACGCGCACATGGATAAGTGAGTTAAAACATCCCGTTTTCAGAGGATAAAATTCTCACTCACTTCCAGCACCAGCCCGCATACGGGCATGTGAAGCAGCGTCGCCAGCACTTTTTTACCCGTGGCGCGCTCGACGGCTTCCCTGTAGGCCCAAAGCTGGGGGGCGTAGTCTTTGGCATGTTCGCGCGCGACGTTGGGCGTGGTCTTGTGGTCGACGATGATATAGCCCTTCGGCAGCTCCAGCAGGAGATCGATCCAGCCCTGCATACGCTGGTGTTTTTCGTTTCGGCAGGTTATCGGCCATTCCCGGAAGGCACAGGCAGTTGGGTAGCGCGAGGCGAGAAACGAACGCAGCTTTTCGGCGGCATTCAGAACGTCGGACGGTTCGACGGAGCCTCCGACGCCCCAGCGCTCCAGTAGGCGCCGCACAATTTTCATCCGACGCTCCAGAGAAAATTGATCGTCGTCCGCAGCGAAAAAGCTGTGCAAAGCGCTGCCAAGGGCCCCGAAGTCCGGTTTGCCTCGGATGGGGACGCGAACTCCAAAGTTGGCGATCTCCTCCACAACCACGCGAGAAGCGGCGTCTGAAGCGACTTCAAGAGCGCTCGGGACAATGCGGGCAGAGGGCCACGCATTGGGTTGACACGTTCCCGCACTCGGAGTTGGGGGTAAAAACTGAGCTTCTTCAAAGTCGCAGGCAGGCTCATAGGACTCTGGCGGATAAAACTCCCGAACCGTGACGGGGAAACGTTCTCCCGCAACGGTCGCTTCCTGGCGGCCTCCCTGCGTCGGCCAAACGATCAGCGGCGAGTCGGGGTTGTCGGAGAGGCTGTCGATCCACGCGGTTTTCAGGTCCGTTCCCGTTCGACGCACGGCGAAAACCATGCGGTCACGGGCGCGAGTCATTCCAACGTACAGCAACCTGCGCGATTCCGCGGCTTCCCGTTCTTTTACCGCTCTGTCTTCGTCCGTAGAGGCTCGTCGCGCGTCGAGTTCCGGAAATTTCTTCTGCTGCCCGAAGGGCCAGGGCCAGAATCGGATGGAACGCCCGTCCAGCGGCTGTTTGGGGTCGAACTTCGAAGCGGGCGTGACGTGAACCCCGAAGGGACTCGCGTCACGTGAAGCGTCCAGGCTCGTCAAAATCACGACCGGCCACTCCAGTCCTTTGGCGCGGTGCCACGTTAGTACCTGCACCGTCTGATTCCCGAAACTCTCCGCTCCTTCTGGAGCGTTCTCCCGAAGGTAGCTGACGAACCCCGCGACGGTGGCGGCGCTACGGCGTGCCCCGCACTGGTCCATGTACTGAACGCAGACGCCGCACAGCCTGTCCAGGTTGGCCCTCCTCTTTCGGGGGTTCGACCAAGATTTGACCACGCGCGACAGGTCCGTCGCGTCGATGGCTGCCTTCAGTGCCTCCAGAGGCGTCTGATATTTCAGTTTCTCCCGCGCCAGGAAAAGCGCGGCAAGCGTTGGATCCTCTTCCGTTGAATTTTCCTTTGGATCTTCATCGTTCTCCCACTCCGCCTTTTCCGACGCCGCAGAGGTCAGAACAGAGGTCAGCCACGTCGCATGATCGCGGTGCAGAGGGGAAAGACATGCGATTTCTGCCTCCGCGAGGGAGTCGTCACCCTGCATGAAGCGCAGCGCGGCGATGGCCAGCTGGCACTCCGGCGCTGCCAGCAAGGCCCCCTGGGGGACAGAGGCCCGGATGGAAAGCGCTTCCAGCTCCTCCGCCACGCTGCGGCACTGGCCGTTCGTGCGACACAGGACGGCTACGTCCCCGGGCGTGACGCAGTTCTCCCGCAGGAAATCTCGAATTCCGACGGCAAGCGCGGCCGTCTCGTCTCGCACGTTTTTTGCATTGAGATACCACATTTCCAGGTCTCCGCCGGACGCCTCCTCCGTCCTTTCCGTGGGAATCCTCAAGCGCACCCTTTCTTCTCCCATCTCGCGAAAAACCCGGGAGTAAAGGGCGTTGCAGAAGCGGACCAGAAGTTCTTTCGAGCGCCATGAACAGTCAAGGACCCGAGAATAGTCGATCAGGGCGGTTGCCTCGTCCATCAGTTGAGGGTCCGTCCCGCGGAATCCGTATATGGCTTGCTTGGGGTCCCCCACCCACGTCGAGTGCGCCATCAGTGCATGGAGGGCCAAAAAGAGGGATAACTGTATAGGGTTGGTGTCCTGAAATTCGTCAACCATTGTCCAGTTCAGGCGGTCTTTGATGGAGTCCCTGAACGCCTCGTTGTTCCGGGTAAGTTCCAGAACCCTGATTTCCTGATCCTCGAAATCCATCAGCCCCTGTTTCCGTTTGAAATTGTCGTAGAAGGCGAGAGATTCAGCCGCGCATGCGAAAATACCCTCGATCATTCGCCTGACGTCGTCCCGAAAACGGGGATGAGCCAGCACACTGCCGGCTACAGACCAGACCCTGTCGA
>JAITPZ010000237.1 GCA_031289165.1 Synergistaceae bacterium | reverse complement strand
GGGTTGGTAATTTAATTGGCGCCGGAACGACTACTAACCCTGCTAACTTCAAAATAGAGCCTTCGGAGGACGGCTCCTCCCTGCAGATTCAGGTCGCCAAGAATATGGCAAATCCCAGTGACTTCGATACTGTGTCGACCATCCTTCAGGGCGGGGTTCATCAGACCAAAATAACGGTCTACGACTGCCAGGGGTTTCCCTATACGCTGGAGCTCCAGTTTAAGAAGCTGACGGCCAACCGTTGGAGGTGGGAGGCATTTTTCCCCGACTATCCTCAGCTGGCGCCGACGCCTAATTCCGGCGAAATGACCTTCGACTCGAGTTGCCATATCGTCGATCCCCTGAGTGTGGATCTGGACGTGCCCTACAGCCTGCTGGGGCGGGACAATGGAAAAATCACCCTCGACTTCAGCGGAAAATCCTTCGGGCTGGATTCGATGGAGGGCGTCACGCAGTTCGCCTCCGAGACGACGACCAAGGGGTACTATCAGGACGGCTACACGATGGGGGTCATGAACGACTACTCCGTCGGGCAGGACGGGGTCATCACCGGCATCTACACCAACGGTCAGAATCAGCCCCTTTACCGGATCGCGCTGGCGCAGTTCGCCAACCCGATGGGCCTCGAAAAGATCGGGGAGACGATGTTCCGCTCGTCGATCAACTCCGGAATGGCGAACATCGACGCGGCGATGGTCGGGGGCGCGGGGACGATCAGCAGCGGCAATCTCGAAATGTCGAACGTGGATCTGACGGAGGAGTTCACGCACCTGATCATCGCGCAGCGCGGCTTCCAGGCCAATACCCGCGTGGTGACGGTCAGCGATCAGATTCTTGAAGAAGTCGTAAACCTGAAACGTTAAGACGGTAATTCTTCATGATTGAAGTCCATCGTTTGAACGGGGAGCTTTTTTTGCTGAATTCTGATATGATTGAGACTGTCGAGGTCACTCCGGACACGGTGGTGCGTTTGATAAACGGACATCGTTACGTCGTCACAGAGAGCCTGGACGACATCAGGGAGGCCATGATCGATTTCCGAAAAAGGGCGGGTTACACCTGTATCCCGTCGGGTATGCCTCTGGAATCGGAAAACTCGTAAGTCAGAAACATCGGGGGGTCTCGGGGGCCGGCGAGGACCCGAAAGGGCCGAACGAGCCCTGCCCCCCTGAGCTTAAATTAGGGGGGACACGGCTTGGATCTGACTACTGTCATTGGATTCCTTATGGCCTGGATACTCGTTATCGGGGCTATGGCTTCGGGGGGCAACATCGGGGCGTACGTCGATTTTCCGTCCATACTGATCACTGTGGGCGGGACCCTCGGCGCTCTCGTAATGGCGCATCCCGGCGAGATTCTGAAGTCGGCCGTCGGAACCCTCAAGAGCGCGTTTGTCTCCAACGACCCCAACCTCCTCGCGATGGTGCAGACGATCGTCAGCTTCGCGGAAAAGGCCCGGCGCGAGGGGCTCCTTGCGTTGGAGAGCGACGTGGCGGACCTTGACGACGAGTTTTTGCGAAAATCCATCCAGCTGGTTGTGGACGGCACGGACCCCGAACTGGTGAAGGCGATTCTGGACACGGAAATCGGTATTCTTGAGGATCGCCATTCCGCCAACAAGGCCATTTTCGACGCGGCGGCGGAGCTCGCCCCGGCCTATGGAATGATCGGGACGCTTATCGGGCTCATCGCCATGCTGGGAAACCTCGCGGACGTCAGCGCGCTGGGGCCGGGCATGGCTGTCGCGTTGATCACCACGATGTACGGTTCCATGATGGCCAACATGATCTGCATTCCTCTCTCCAAAAAGCTGGGCGCGCGCTCCGCGAAGGAGATCGTGTCGATGGAGCTGATGGTCGAGGGGATTCTGGCGATACAGGCGGGGGAGAACCCCCGTATCGTCGAGGAAAAACTGAAGGTGTTCCTGCCTCCGAAGATGCGGACGAGGCTGGAGGCCGCTCAGAAGGGGGAGGAATAAATCATGGCGCGGAAGGAAAAGGCGCCTGCGGCGGCGCCGGGCGCTCCTCTTTACATGGCGACCTACGGGGACATGGTTACGCTGATCCTCTGCTTCTTTGTGCTGCTTTTCTCCATGTCCTCCATCGACTCCCAGAAGTTTCAGAAGATGCTGATCTCCCTGCGGGGCTCTCTCGGCGCTATGAAGGGCGGCAAGACCATGGAGGAAGAAATCGAGCCTTACCCCGCCGACCCCTCCAAACCGGAGGTTAATCCGGGCTCCAGCCAGAATTACGAAATGGACACGCGGCACGTGGCGCACACGATTGAAAGCTATCTGCGCACCCAGGGGCTGGACAAGACGATCGAGGTCACCATCAACCAGAGGGGCGTGGCCGTCTCTCTGTCCGACCAGTTTCTTTTCAACAGCGGCAGCGCCGAGCTGAAGTCCGACGGGCAGCGGGTGCTCTATAAAATTGCGACGCTGATCAGAAACGAGGTTCCCGCCGTTTCCGTGGAGGGACACACGGATTCGGTCCCCCTCCACGGGGGAATTTATCGGGACAACTGGGGACTGTCCTCCTCCAGAGCCGCGGCCGTGGTCTCCTACCTCGAAACCTCCGGGGGGTTTTCGTCCGGGAAGCTGCAGGCGGTGGGCTACGCTTCCACGCATCCGGTGGTCCCGAACGATTCCGCCGAACACAGGGCACTGAATCGTCGGGTGGAACTTGTTTTTCTGTCAAGATATCCGAAACAGTAAGAGGGGATGACCGGATCATGAAAAGAATCGTTATCTTTATTATCGTGGGGCTGGTCATGTTCGGGGTCGGTTTTGGCGGCGGCTTCCTTCTGGGGCGCGCCAGGGCTTCGAGTAGCGCGGAGGGCACGGCCGGGGGCAGGAAGGTGGAGAACCCGGGACCGATCGTGTCGGTGGGGGAGTTCACCAGCAATCTCGCCGGATCGGGTCGGCACGTCATCAGCTTCACCCTGTCGCTCGAGGCGCTGAACGCCAAAGCGGCGGAGCTGATCAACGCTCCGGGGTGGCTCCTGCGGATAAAGAACGAAATTCTCCTGATCGTCAAGGATAAGGTGTACGAGGACCTGACCAGCGCCGAGGGCGCTTTGCAGTTTTCGGAAGAGATAAAGAGATCCCTGAACGCCCAGCTTCCGGAGATCAGAGGCGAGGTGCCGGTCGCGCGGGTCCTGTTCGAGAGCTTTGTTTTACAGTAGGTTTTTTCGCGGCAGTGTTTTTTTCAATCGCTTTAAGGCAGGTGAGGATTCTTGACCCCCGATGTGTTGTCGCAAAGTGAAATTGATTCCCTTCTGAGCGCGCTTACGAGCGGCTCGGTGGACCTTGATTCCATGACGCGGGATTCCGGCGAGTATAAGATCAAGGTTTATGATTTCAAACGCCCTGACAAATTCAGCAAGGACCAGCTTCGCGCCATACAGATGATTCACGAGTCCTTCGCCCGGCAGCTGACGACCGTTATGTCCACGCTGATCCGCTCCATGATCTCGGCCGAGGTCGCCTCCGTGGATCAGCTCGCGTATGAGGAGTTCGTCAACTCGCTGGTTCAGCCGACGGTGATCGGCACTCTTGAGATGTACCCCTTCAACGGCAACGCGCTGATCGAGATCAATCCAAACCTCGTTTTCGCGATTATCGACAGGCTCCTGGGCGGCAAGGGCGAGTTTACCGGCAAGGCCAGAGAGCTGACGGATATCGAGAAAACGGTTACGGAGCGCGTCCTGATGCGGATGCTTGAGCTTCTCGAGGAGAGCTGGAGCACGGTTGTGGACGTTCGGTTCCGTTTCGAAAGCATGGAGAGCAATCCCTTCTTCGTTCAGATCTGCCCTCCGAGGGATATGGTTCTTCTCGTCATCATGAAAATGAAGGTCGGAGACGTAGAGGGAATGGTCAGCCTGTGTATCCCCTACTTCCTCATGGAGCCTGTTATCGATAAACTTTCTTCCCAGCAGTGGTTCGTCTCCACAAGCCGCAAGGGTGACGAGGGCGTAAGGGAAAACATCGTAAAAACGCTCGAAAAGGTGAAGATCCCAATGGCTTTCGAGCTGGGGCACACGGTACTCAGCCTGGCGGACGTCTACTCCCTCGATGTCGGGGACGTCATTCGGCTGGACGAGGAAGTCGGCAGCGACGTGGACGTTCGGGTTGGAAATTACGTTCGCTTCAGGGCCAAACCGGGAACGGTGGATGGACGCCTTGCTGCCGAGGTCACGGGGAAGGTAGACGTGGATCCGATGGAAGAGCCTGCCGAACCCGAAGGAGGGAAAAACTGATGGATGAACTTCTTAGCCAGGATGAGATAAACGCGCTCCTTTCCGGAGGGGCGTTCACGCCTTCGTCTTCCTCGGATCTTTCCATGGAGGACTCTCAGGTGCTGGACGAGGTGGCGTCCGTTTTTTCCAGCTCGGAAACCAGCGTTTTCGGTATGCTCGCGGGCAAGGACGTCAACGCCGCCGTCGAGGAGACGCAGACCGTCACGCAGGCGGAGTTCAGGGGCCGTTTTTCGGCGGGTCCGTTCCTGTTCCGCGCGACGTTCGGTGGCTTTGACGACATGCCGCTGGTGTTTGTCGTGGACCTCCGGGGGGCGCTGACCCTGGCCGACCTGATGATGGGCGGCGAAGGGAAGGAGTTTCCGGATGAACCGAGCGAGCTGTATCTGAACGCGGCCCAGGAAGGTCTGAGTCAGGTTCTGGGTTCCACCTTCACCAGCCTGAGCGGCGGCCTTCTCGGGGGGCGGCGCCTGATGCCGGAGAACACCGCGTCCGCCCTGCAGGAGGGCGATTGGCTGCCCTTCCCCGACCTTGGCGCGGACGAAAAAATATGGTTCAGCGTCGTGAAGGTGGAAATCGAGGGACTGGAGCCCTTTTCGGTGTGGATCTCCCTTCCTCTGGATTCCGCCAGAAATCTCGCCGGCGCGATTCATGCGGTGATGGACGCGCAGGCGCCCGCTCCTTCCGCTCAGCCTTCGCCCTCCGCTCCGGCGGCGAGCGCGGGGATGGGCGGCGGAGCTTTTTCCGCGCCTTCGCCGGGGCCCGCGATGTCGCCGTCGTCCCCGCCCAGAGGCGCGCAGCAGCCGATGCCCGTGGTCGACGTGCATCCTGCGGAGTTCACGCCCCTCACCTCCAGAGGCCCTACGGGCCCTTCCAACAGCAGGATCGATCTGATCGCCGACATCCCGGTGCGGGTGACCGTCGAGCTGGGAAAGACGAGAAAGAACGTCTCCGACATTTTGAACATGACCACGGGGTCCGTGATCGAGCTGGATAAAATGGCCGGGGAACCCGTCGACGTCCTGGTGAACGGCAAACTCATCGCCAGGGGAGAGGTCGTCGTCATCGACGAGAACTTCGGAGTCCGCATTACGGAAGTCCTGAACACGGCGTCGAGAGCATATTCGATGTAATAAATGAATGGCGTGGATTTTGTGACGTAATATAAATACTCCCTCGGGCTTTTGAAGTTCATGGTATAATCGACGAAGATCGGTCGGGGGGGTTAACCTGACGGCGAAGAACTGACCTGATGGCGAGGAATGTGTAACGGGCCGGGCGGACGTCCTGGTGAAGTCCCGGACAAGTGAGGTATAGTGGTTTAACTTAAATTACTATAAGAGGCTAAAAGTTTTCCTTGACAGTGGGCCGTTTTTAGCTATTCTAACTTTAGGCTCCTGAATTCACTATACCTGTGAGACTTTTTGTGGATCAGAAGATTTCGGGGTCAGAGAATCTTACTAAACGAGGGGTGCAGCATGGGCAAAAAGGTTCTTATAGTGGATGACGCAGCCTTTATGCGTATGATGTTGAAGGATATTCTTCAGAAAAACGACTTTGAGGTCATCGCGGAGGCGGAAAACGGGAAACTGGGCGTCGCCGCTTACCAGAAATTCAAGCCGGATATCGTGACGATGGATATTACCATGCCCGAAATGAACGGTATCGACGCGGTCAAGGCGATCAAGGCCCTGGACCCCGCCGCGAAGATAGTGATGGTTTCCGCCATGGGGCAGCAGCCTATGGTCATCGAGGCGATACAGGCGGGCGCGAATGATTTCATCGTGAAGCCCTTCCAGCCGGAGCGCGTGGTGGAGGCTATTTCGAAGGTTCTGGGTTAGACTTTTCCGTTCAGAGGAGTTGTTTGGTTACGGAGGAGGTCAATCTTACTGCTTATGTGATGCGTGTCGCGTTGGCTCTTCTTATGATGTCCCTGGCGGCTGTTGTTTTTGTTGCTTTGGGCAGGAAGAAGGGTTGGGTGAGACAAAACCGGGCGGATGTTAAGATTATGGCATCCCTGCCGTTGGGCAGGGATGTCTTTTTCGTTCTGCGCTGCGGCCCGGAGGTTATCGCCCTGACGTCCGGTTCCGGGGGAACCCGCCTGATAAGCAGGTGGAAATATGAGGAGTGGATTCGGTATGACGGGAAGGCGGAACTCCCTGCGGAGGATCGAAGGTCGTTTTCGGACCGGGAAGGGCCGGATCGGAAAGACGCTGACTGATTATCCCTCCTTCGGGAAAATGATTCGGGCCGCCCTCGTCATCCTGGTTACGGCGTCGCTTTCGATGTTCGTCATGCCCGCTCTTGCGGCGCCCGCCGGCGAGGCGCCGACCATCCCCATCCCCATGCTGCAGCTGGGCATCACGCCGGCGGAATCTCCGCAGGACGTGGCCCTGTCGCTCCAGATTTTGGCGCTGATGACGGTTCTGAGCCTGGCGCCGGCGATATTGCTGATGCTGACGAGTTTCACGCGCATCGTCGTGGTCCTGGGCTTTGTTCAGCGCGCCATCGGCCTGCAGCAGACGCCGCCCCAGCAGGTCGTCGTCGGTCTCGCCCTCTTCCTCACGCTTTTTACCATGTACCCCACCTGGAACCGGATTTACGATCAGGGGCTGTCTCCCTATATGGCCGGCAATATCGACTCTTCCCGCGCATGGGTGGAGACGGTCACGCCCGTGCGGGAGTTCATGTTTCGCTACACCCGCCAGGAGGAGCTGTCCCTCATGGTCTCCATGGCGGGCCTCGAACGCCCCGAGTCCACGGGCTCGATTCCCACGAGAGTTCTGGTCCCCGCCTTCATGTTGAGCGAGCTCAAAACCTCCTTTCAGATGGGCGTCGTGATCTATATTCCATTTATCGTCGTGGATATGGTCGTTTCGAGTATTCTTCTGGCTATGGGCATGATGATGCTGCCCCCCATGATGATTTCTCTGCCGTTTAAAATACTGCTGTTCGTTATGGCCGACGGCTGGAATCTCGTGGTGATCAGCCTGCTGAAGAGTTTTTCGAACGTCCCCTGAGCGCGGGGGTTTCAGGGGGATCCGACAGGAGGGCGAACGAACCCTGCCCTCCTGAGCTTCAAAACGAGGTGAAGTTGCCGTGGAAATTGTTCCCGTAAGCGTGTTCGACGTTTTGAGCGGGGCGGTGTGGACGATGCTCGCCGTCACCCTGCCCGTTCTGCTTGTGGCGATGGGGGTGGGCCTGCTCATCGGTATTTTGCAGACCGCCACGTCCATTCAGGAGCAGACCCTGATCTTCATTCCCAAAATTCTGGCGGTGTTCCTTTTTATCGTTTTTGCCGGCCCCTGGATGTCCGGCAGGGTTTTGACGATGACCCGCGAAATTCTGGGACAGCTCGAGAGGTTCATAAGGTGAGCGCGAAAGCGAAAGAAACGGCCGGTCGATCATGAGGGGAATAGAGATTCCCGCGCAGCTGCTGATGGTGTACTTTTTAATTCATCTGCGGTTTGTGGGGATGATGTTTACGTCGCCGCTTTTTGTCGCGGCGGGAACGCCCCTTCCCCTCCGTTTTCTGAGCGCCGTCGTCCTGACCGTGGCCTCCACGGGGACGATACAGACGGCCTCCATTCCCATGATTCTTTTCGAGAGCTGGACGTCCATTTTTCTGCTGGTCCTGCGGGAGCTTCTCGTGGGCACCCTGATCGGGCTTCTGGCGGCGCTGCCCCTGATCGCCCTGCAGACGTCCGGGGAGCAGATCGGCCTCGCTATGGGGCTTTCCATGGCCAGTACCATAGACCCCATGACCCAGAGTCAAACATCCCTTATCGCGCAGCTGCAGTTTCTGGTGGGCCTCTGGTTCTACTTCCGCTGGAACGGACATCTGCTGATGGTCCAGTCGGTGGTGGAGAGCCTGCGCCTCATCCCTCTGGCCCGGCTCTCACTGGCCCCGGCGAACGATATGCAGCTTGGCGTCTGGCTGCAGGAGGTTTTTCGCCTTGCGATGAAGATGGTCATTCCCTTTTACTGCGCGCTCCTGCTCGCCGATATCGGGCTGGGGTTTCTGGCGCGAACGGTCCCCCAGATGAACGTTTTCATTCTGGGGCTGCCCCTCAAGATCGGGTTGGGGTTCTTCGTGATGATGGTCGCTTTGCCGCTGGCGGTGGACATGGTTCACGGCCAGCTGGAACGGTGGATGGAGTTCGCTCTCGGAAGCGTCGCCTCCTGGCGTTGAAGCCGGAAGGGGGTATGAACCCGTGATGGGGCATGTTTTTGACCTGCAGTTCTTCGCGCAGGAGCGCACGGAGTCCGCCACCCCCAAAAAACGTCAAAAGACGAGGTCCGAGGGGAAGGTCTGCAAGAGCATGGACCTGACGGCGGCCGTCGAGATCCTGGTGGGGCTCTTTGGCCTTCTGCTGCTGGGGCCGTCCATGATCTCCGGCCTTCTCGGTTATCTGCGCGGGACGATTGGCTTTCTGGGGGAGGAGGCGCTCCTTCGCGACGGCTGGTTTTACCTGCTGGGAGAGGCGGCGGTGTGGTCCTACTTCGAAGCGTGGCTGCTTCTGGGCGCCGTCATCGCACTGTTCGTTGTGGGGGTGACGGTCCGGCAGGTGGGGTGGAGCATCACCTTCGAACCCTTCAAATTCAACCTTGACCGCCTGAACCCCGTTTCCGGAATGAAGAAAATCATCTCCATGCGCTCTCTCGTGGAGCTGACGAAGGGGATTCTGAAGGCCTCGATCTTCGTCCTGGTTATCTGGGTCGCGCTGAGGGACAAGCTGCCGGTCGCCGTTCGCGCGATGCAGCTTCCCCTGGAGTACGGGGTCCTCCAGCTCTGGGAGCTGCTTTGGGACCTCGCGATGCGGCTGGCCGTCATGCTTCTGATCATGGGCCTCGTCGACTACATGTATCAGAGGTGGGATTTTGAAAAATCCATAAAGATGAGTAAGCAGGAGATCAAGGAAGAGTACAAGCAGATGGAAGGGGACCCCCAGGTCAAAAATAAAATTCGCCAGAAACAGCGCGAGCTCGCGAAGAAGCGAATGATGTCCTCCGTTCCGAAGGCGGACGTCGTCATCACCAACCCCACGACCCTGGCTGTGGCCCTGTTGTATAACCGCGAGGTAATGACCGCGCCCCGGATCGTCGCGAAGGGAAAGGGTTTTGTCGCCCGAAAAATCCGGGAGCTCGCCGAGGCTCACGGAGTTCCGATCATCGAGAACAAACCCCTCGCCTGGGCGCTTTACGAGGGAGTCGAGATTGGGGAGGAGGTTCCGGAGGACCTCTACAGGGGCGTCGCGGAAATTCTGGCGATGGTGTACCGGTTGAAGAAAAAACCCTCCGGTGTTGTATAATCGCAATCGCGGGTTGTCCGTCACAGGTTGGTTTGAAAGGAGTACCATGTCGAAATGACGCTGAAAAAACGAGTGATGAAAAAAATGGTTATGCTGGCGGCGGGCGTCGTGTTCCTGTTCGTTTCCTCCGCCCACGCGGCCGTTGAGGACAGGGTTCTGAAGGACTGGACGCGAAGCGGGGACTACACCGAGTCAGGAGGCGGGCAGCAGGTCCGGATTCGGGTCACCTATTATTCGGCGGAGTACATCGAAGCTCTCGTGCGCTCGGAAGCCGAAAAAAATCTCTGGACCGAAGACGAGGAGGAGCGCTACAGATATAACCTCCTCAGAACGCTTGACCTCGAGGATCGCGTCGCGTTTCACTTCGACTTCAACGTCATGGGAACTCCGGTATACCTGCAGCCCTTTGACCGTCATCTCAAACTGTACGCCGGCAAAAAGGTTCTCGAGCCCGTCGATTACGACAAACGCTTCAACTTCAAACTTCAGGGACAGCGCGACGGCATGGTGTGGTTTCCCCGCTACGACGAAAAAACGGGGAAGAGCCTTCTGAATGGCGTTAAAGACCTGCGTTTGATCATCAATGGCTCCATAAGCCAGGCGACGACCAGGGCGGGCGACGTCCGTTTTGTCTGGGACATCTCGAAGGACGATCCGTCCACCCTCAATCGGGGAACCGCGGCGGCCAGGCTGGAGATGGATCGCCTGATAAAGCGCGTCGATAAACTTCGCGCGGACCGAGCGAAGCTCCAGGAGCAGCTGAACGTCATCGACAAAGAACTGAACGAGGTCGATAACCGGGTCGGCGAGTTGCAGAGGCAGTAAAAACCGGGAAAGCGCCAAATCGATACGGGGCTTTCAATTTTTTGGAGGACCCCGTTTTCAGTTTTTGTTTTCATTTTGTTTTTATCTGAATAGGAGGGCACGTTTGGATGAAACGTATCGCTGTGTTGACCAGTGGGGGCGATTCGCCGGGGATGAACGCGGCCATCAGAGCTGTGGCGAGGACCAGCATCTACAACGAAAAGGAATGTCTCGGGGTCCTGCGGGGCTATGAGGGGCTGATCGACGGGGACTACATCCCTCTGGACAGGGCCTCCGTGGGTGGTATCATGCACAGGGGCGGGACGATTCTGAAAACGGCGCGCAGCGAGCGGTTTATGAGCGAGGACGGACGAAAGACGGCCATTGAGAGAATGCGGGCGGCCGATATCGAGGGGCTGGTCGTGATCGGCGGAGACGGCTCCTTTCATGGGGCAAAACTGCTGCACGAGGCGGGCATTCCCGTCGTCGGCATCCCCGGCACCATCGACAACGACGTGGCCGGAACGGACGAGACCATCGGGTTCGACACGGCCGTCAACACGGCGCTCGAGGCCGTCATGCGCCTGCGCGACACGGCGTCCAGTCACGACCGTCTTTTTATCGTCGAGGTGATGGGACGTAACGCGGGTTTCCTCGCCCTCGAGATCGCGATTGCCTCCG
>JAITPZ010000233.1 GCA_031289165.1 Synergistaceae bacterium | reverse complement strand
GGCCATTGGAAGGAACGAACAACAGGATACGTGTATTGCAGAGGCGAGCCTGAGGATTCCGCGACCGAGAATACTTGAAGCTGATAATATATGCCCTGCATGAAACGAACTTCAAGATGGCCGTATGAATACAGTCATAGTAACCATGAACGCAAAGCACAGAAGAACCTCTTTTTTGAAATTCGCCATTCGGTCCCCTCAAATTTTTTCTTACTGACGAAAGCGCTCGGCCAACATAACCCGTTTTCAGGCGGGATCGGCCCTTCTCAGGTTTTGCGCTTCCTCCAGTAACTTTCTCGCGTGGTCCTGAGCCTCGGGGAGGTCGGGGTTGCCGGAGAGCATACGGGCCAGCTCGCGAACGCGGTCCTCGCCTTCGACTTTCAGAACGAGAGACTCCGGGCCGCCTTCCCGCGTGATCTTTCGCACGACGCAGTGCTCGTCGCCGAGCGCGGCGATGGAGGCCTCGTGGGTGACCAGCAGAACCTGGCACTTTTGCGAGAGCTCCTGAAGTTTCAGCCCGGAAAGCACGGCCGCCCTGCCTCCCAGCCCGGCCTCGACCTCGTCGAACACGAGCGTCGGAGGCAGCCACTCGTCGGGCAGCGAAAGTTGCAGAGCCAAAAGCAGGCGGCTGAGTTCTCCGCCCGACGCAATTTTATCGACGCGCCCGCTTCGTTTGCTCGTGAAGAGCGTGAACTCGACACCGTCGGCTCCGTCGCGCCGAAGGCGGGGCAGCTCGACAAAGGTGATCGCGAAGCCGATGCCGTCCATCGCCAGGTCCGCGAACAGGGCATTGACGCGCTCGCCCAGCTCCGAGGCGGCCCGTTTGCGGTATTCCCGGATGGAGAGCGCCAGATGGCTGGCCTGTCGCCGCAGTTCGCGCGCCTCCCGCGTGACCTGCTCCAAGCGGTCGTAGCTTTCCTCCAGCCAGGACAGTCCCTCCACGGCGCCCGCGCACCAGGCGAGCAGCTCATCCTCGCTCTTCGCGCCGGCCAGCCGTCGCAGCCTGCGCAGCTCTCCCCTGCGGCCTTCCAGCTCCTCGATTTCCTGCGCCAGCGCGTCGGGCGACCGCCCGGTCTGTCGAAGGGCTGCCTCGACGAGATCGTGAAAACTCTGCATTCCCTCCCGCAGCAGGCGCGTGCATTCCCCGGCGACTTCGGGAGGCGTGCAGTCGATCAGCGCCTCACAGACGCCCTCCAGCTCGTCCAGCAATCCCTGTTCGGAAAGCCCTCCGCTCAGGCGGTCCAGATTTTGAGCGACTTTCGAGGCGGCGGCGAGGCGGCGGGAAAGCGCGTCGATTTCCCGGTCCAGAGACGCCTCCAGCCCCTCCGTGGGGTTGACCTTTTTAACCAGGGGCACAACCTCGGCGGCGTTGGCGTACTTCTGCTCGATTTCCGCGCGACGGTCGGCGATGTCCTTCAGCTCGCGTTCCTTCTGGCGAGCCTGGGCGAACACCTCTCGAAGCTCCCGAAGGAGGGCGGCCAGCTCCGTCCCGCCGCAGGAATCCACCATGGCGAGCTGGCGGTCGGTGTCCAGAAGCTCCATCTGCGCGAACTGGCTCTGAATGTGAATGAAATGGCTGGTGGAGGAAGAGTAAATGTTGAGGGGGACCGAAACGCCCTGAAGGGAAGCGCGTCCTCGCCCGCTGCGAGACAGCGCGCGCTTCGCGAAAAAGCTCCCCTCGACGGGCTGCAATTCGTCGTCGAGGCCGGGCAGCCGGGTGTCCGTCGCAAAAACGGCATCGACCGAGGCCTCCTCCTCTCCGGCGCGAATGAAGGAGGACTGTGCGCGCTTTCCCGCCGCCAGCTCGATGGCGCGCACAATGCTGCTCTTTCCCGCGCCGCTCTCCCCCGTGATGACGGTAAAGCCGCTCTTTAACGAGAGCTCACAGCGGCTGACGCCGCCGACGTTGCGGATGGCCAGATCCTTCAGAGTAGAGCGGTCCTCAGGCGCGGCGAACGCTTCGCTCATTTCGTTCTCATTCCCTGTCCGTCATGACCACGCTCTGCCCCCAACCCAGTTTTTCCTGAACCAAGTCCAGAAAGGAACGACCCGGCAGGGCGACCGTCCGGATCACTCTGTCCGTCGCCAGGGTGATGTCGATGCGGTCGCCCGGAAGAACCTCGTAGGCGAGCTGCCCGTCCTGCGTCAGGGTGATGTCCTGGACGGAGCTGCCGCGGGGGATCAGGGCGATGGTGTCCTCCGGCGTGGCCAGAAGGGGACGCGAATAGAGCGTGTGCGCGCATATCGGCGCCAGCAGCATGCTGCGCATGTGGGGAGGAAGGATGGGGCCTCCGGCGGAAAGCGCGTAGGCGGTCGAGCCCGTCGGGGACGAAATGATGATCCCATCCGCGGGCAGAACCCCGAAAAATCTGTCATTGAAGCGCACCTCTATCTGAAGCAGACGCGCGATGGCGTTTTTGGTCAGCACCACGTCGTTCAGGGCGTACATTTTATGGAGGGCCAAGCCGTCTCTGAACAGCGTGGCGTACAAAAGCGGACGTTCGAGCAACGCGCAGTCGTCCTCCAGAATGCGCCGCAGGTCGTTTTCGGCCTCCTCGGGCCTGCCGGAGGCCAGAAAACCCAGGTGTCCCAGATTGATGCCGTAAAGGGGAACACCGGCGTCCAGAACGTAGCGGGCCGCGCGGAGAAACGTTCCATCTCCGCCGACGACGATGGCAACCTCGACGGTTTTCAGCCACTCCTCGTCGGAAAGCCCCTCAGTCGTCAACAGAGACGCCTCATGGTTCGGGAGCAGCAGCGTGGCGCCCGACTCTCTGCTCCACCGCAGAAGGCGGCGGCCCATTTCGACGGCCTGTGGTTTATGAGCGTTGACGATCATCCCGAGTTTTTTCATTTCGTTCCCCGCGATCAATTATAGTGTTATGGTGAATTCAAGTAAAAAGCCTGAAGTTAGAATAGATAAACACGACTCACTGTCGAGGAAAACTTTTAGCCTCTTATCGTAAATTTAAGTTAAACCACTATATCAGGTTCTTATGCGCGTCCTCCACGACCTGATTGACCGAAAACGTCGCGGACTCCCCGTCCATATCCCGTGTCAGGCGGCAGAGAAATTCCAGGTTGCCCTCCGGCCCGCGAACGGGCGACCAGGAAAGCCCGACGGGACGAAGGCGCGTTTTTTGCGCGGCAAAGTCGAGAAGCTCTTCGATCACCGCGCGATGCACCGCCGCATCGCGAACGACGCCGCCCTTCCCCAGGCGCTCGCGCCCCGCCTCGAATTGGGGTTTTATCAAAATGACAGCCTGCCCCTCTTCCGGCAGGATCAGGTCGATTGCGGGCAGCAGCAGACGCAGGGAGATAAACGACGCGTCGCAGACGACGAGGGTCGGTATGTCTTCGAAGCAATCGGCCGTCAGCGTTCGGGCGTTCGTTCGATCCATAACGACGACGCGCGGGTCGACGGCGAGGCGTCGGTGCAGTTGCCCGTACCCGACGTCCACGGCGTAAACCCTCCTCGCCCCGGCGTCCAGCAGGACGTCGGTAAACCCGCCCGTTGACGCGCCGACGTCCACGCAGACCCTGTCACGCACGGGGACGGAGAATACCTCCAGTGCCTTCAGCAGCTTGAGCGCACCGCGGCTGGCCCAGCGCCGTCCCTCGTCCACCTCCAGGGCGCAGTCGGACGAAAGAAGCGTCCCCGCTTTGTCCACGCGCTCCCCGTTCACCCTGACCTTACCCGCCATAATCAGGGCCTGCGCCCTCGTTCGGCTCTCGATCAGCCCCCGGTCGACCAGAAGCCGATCCAGACGCTCCCTGCGCGTCACCGAAATCGGACTCCGCTCACGCGGTATGGGCACAAACTCCGACGGCGGGGCAGCAGCCCATTACTCCCTCCACCGTCAATCCGCAGAGTTCCCGCTGTTCCGCGATGGTCGCGTGCGGGACGAAACGATCGGGAACTCCAAGGCGTTTCAGGGTCGTCATATACCCGTTCTCGGCGATACGCGCGGCTATCTCCTCCCCGACGCCGCCACACAGGTAATTTTCCTCCGCGACCACCACGGTGGAGTAATTTTTCAGAACGTCGTCAACGACGGCCGTGTCCAGAGGCTTCAGGCGGCGCAGGTCGACGACGGCCGGAACGGGAAGCCCCGCGGCCTCGGCCCGCTCCCGGGCCTCCAGCATGATCTGGACGGTCGCGCCATGTCCAATCAGGGCCCACTCCCCGCCGTCGCGAACCCTGACGGACCCCAGAGACTCGCGTCCGTCGAACAGGTCGTCGTGAATGGGCAGGGAACCGCGCGGATACCGAATCACGGTCGGCCCCGCGCGTCCGGCGGCATGGGCCATCATCTGACGCAGGGACACCTCGTCGGCCGGCGCGTAGACCTCCAGATTCGGGACGGCGCGCGCCCAGGAGACGTCGAGCAGCCCCTGGTGCGTCCCCCCGTCCGAGCCGATCAGGCCGGCGCGGTCGATCATCAGCACGACCGGCAAATTCTGGATGGCGATGTCGTGGGTCAGCTGATCCAAGGCGCGCTGCAGGAACGTCGAATAGATGAACACCCACGGACGCAGCCCCCCCGCAGCCATCCCCGCGGCCAGCGTGAGCATGTGGCTCTCGGCGATGCCGACGTCGAAAAAGCGGTCCGCAAACTCGCCCCGAAAATGTTCGAGCTTCACGCCGGTGGCCATCGCCGCGGTCAGGCAGACGATGCGCTCGTCAAACCTCGCGAGCTGTTCGACGACGCCGGCCGCGGCCTCGCTCCAGGTCCGCGCTTTTGGGGCCTCGC
>JAITPZ010000209.1 GCA_031289165.1 Synergistaceae bacterium | reverse complement strand
ATTCCTGACTTCAATTGCAGGATGGAGGCGACATGTTCACTTATTTTGCAAAGTTTTTCATCGACGCCCCTGGGGGATTTCGTGGGAACGCTCATACCCCAGACCAGAAAGGGATTTTTGAAATAGTGCTCATTATCGGAGTTGTAGAAAACGACCTTTCCCTGAGACAAAAAGGCCACGAAATTATGGTGACAATCCTCCGGCGTCACATATTCTTCGATCAGAAAGCGGTTTGTTTTGGAACGCGCCAGAGCGTATTCCACCGCCCTCGCCAGCCCATTTTTGTCCTCCAGCCTGGAAATGCCCTTGCCCCCCGTCAGGTCGACGGGTTTTACCAGCACGGGGAATTTGAACGAGTCTATTTCCCGCATCGCCTCCTCCACCGACAAAAAGCCGCCTGCGTGAGGGACAGGGATATTCCATTTCGCCGCAAACCGGCGAAAACGATCCTTGTGCAGCAGGGTTTCCAGAACATCACAGGAATCGAGCCCCGGCAAACCCATTTTTTCCGCCACGTAAGCGGAGGAAAGAGCGGAAAAATCGTTGCAGCAGGGACATATCCCGTCGATTTTCAACTTTTGGGCCAGATGAAGAAGCCCTTCTTTATCGGAGAAATCCACGTCGTGGTATTCATCTGAACAGGTGTGCCCCAGTTCGTCCGGTCGATTTCCTGTGGTGATCACGTAGTGGCCCAAATTTTTGGCGGCGACAATCATCGGTATATCCGCGTATCCACCGCCAGCGATCAATATTTTTTTCATCGAACTCCTCCGAATGTTCCCAACTATTTTTCGTCCCTGTAACAGCGGAAAACGTAGCTGGCGTTATCGATATGAAAATTAAAAAAAACATACCATTGAAAAACCTCAAAGTTATTGGAGGAAATCGCCGTGGAAAATTTATTCATTTCTCTTGCGGCATTCAACACCAAAGGGCCGAGGATAATACTTCCTCCCAGACCTGTCCCCTGATATTTTTTAAAGATTCCCCCAATGAGACCGTGAGCGGTTCGGGTTTCGGCGTCGATGGAGCCGGCGAAAAAACCAATGCTTTTTTCCCCGTATTGGATTCGCGTCACCGTAATAGAGGGGTTTCCTTTCATGTCCATCAACCAGTTCCTGTACCTTTTATTGGCCACGCTCAGGTTGAACAGCGGGTCCAGGGCGACGCGGTCCGTGGTGAAGGTGTCGTCCCCGATGAGGCGGCACAATTCGGCCCACTCTGCGGGGTCCTCGGACAGAGGTTCGAAGGAAACTCGCCTGGCTAAAGGTGAAAATTCAGGCGGAATGACGTAGTTTTTTATTTTCCTGGAAATGGTGTACTGGCACTCCAAAAAAATGAAACCCAGCGCCTGCAGTTTCGTCAGAAACGCCACGGCGCCCGTCGGTACTTTGACCAGCAGATAACGCCGGGGAACCAGGCGCTCTCTTAAAATTTCAAGAGTGTTCGACTCGTTCTCCAGATCCCGGGAGTCCAAAACGATCTCCGTGACCTCCATCTCCAGGTTGCGGCGCTCCCACAGGGCCTCGACGATTTTCACGAAATACCTTCCATAATTCTAAGGCAGGGCCGACTCTAAAGATTTTACGATGCAGGTTATTTCCTCGTGGGCGAGCTCGTAATAAAGCGGCAGACGCAGAAGTCGGGCCGCGTAATCCTCCGACACCGGCAGAGAATGAGCGGAAAAACGCGAACCCATCGGCGCGTTGTGCAGGGGAACGTAATGGAACACGGCTCCGATCCCCCTCTCTTTCAGGGCGTAGATCAGGTGGTCTCTCGTCGCGGCGTCGTTCAGGAGAATCCAGAAAATATGGCCGTTATGGACACAGCCTTCTACCGGAAGCGGTCTGCGGAGCTTCCCCGCCCTTTCCAGAGGCTCCAGATCCCGATAATAACGATCCCAGATTTCCACCCTGCGTCTGATGATTTCCTCCGCGCATTCGAGCTGCGCGTACAGGAAGGCCGCCGTGATCTCGCTGACCAGAAAAGACGAGCCCAGATCAACCCAGGAGTATTTGTCGACCTCCCCTCGGAAAAACTTGCTGCGGTCGGTGCCCTTTTCCATGATGATTTCCGCGCGTTCCAGGAAAGCGGGGTCGTTGATCAGAAGAGCGCCGCCCTCGCCGCAGTGGATGTTTTTCGTCTCGTGAAAGCTTAAAGCCGCCATATGTCCATACGAGCAGAGAGGCTGCCCTTTGTATTCCGAGCCTATCGCCTGAGCCGCGTCGGCCAGGATCAGCAATCCGTGTCGTTTTGCCAGGGCCCCGACGGCCTCCATGTCGCAGGCGACACCGGCGTAGTACACCGGGCACAGGGCTTTTGTCCTGAAAGTGATCGCCTCTTCGATCAAATTTTCGTCGATGTTCATCGTATCCGGCCTGACGTCGACGAAAACGGGCGTCGCGCCGCGCAGAACGACCGCGTTTGCCGTGGAGCTGAAGGTGAAGGAGGGCAGAATGACCTCGTCGCCCGGCCCGATATTGGCCAGGATCATCATCATCTCCAGCGCCGCCGTTCCGGAGGGGACGAGGATTGCTCCGGCGCACTGCAAACGCTCTTCCAGCCACGCGGCGCATTTTTTAGAAAAAACGCCATTGCCCGCGAAGCGTCCGTTCCGCAAAACTTCATCGATACAGGCGCGCTCGTTGCCCGTCAGGTAAGGTTTATTAAATGGAATCATATTCTCTTCCTCCCATTATGCTATATTCCTGTTGCAAGGAGGCTTTTCAGATACCTCGCGTACTCGGTGCCGGCGAATCGGGCGACGCCTTTTTCTATTTCATCCGCTCCAATCCATCCCTGCCTCCAGGCGATTTCCTCCGGGCAGGCCACCATCAGGCCCTGGCGTTTTTGAACCACCTCGATGAAGGTTCCGGCCTCCGACAGCGCCTCGTGAGTGCCCGTGTCCAGCCAGGCGAAACCCCGCCCGAAAACCTCCACGCTTAAAAGATCCTCTTCGAGGTAGGCGCGAATCAGGTCGATAATCTCCAGTTCCCCCCGCGAGGAAGGCGTCAGGGTTCCAGTCTTTTTCACGACGGTTTCGTCTAAAAAATAAAGCCCCACGACGGCGAAGTGAGATTTTGGATGCGCCGGCTTTTCTTCGAGGCTCAGAACTCTGCCGTTCGCGTCGAACTCCACCACGCCGTAGCGCTCCGGGTCTTTGACCCGGTAGGCGAATACCGTCGCTCCCCGGTCCTTTTGCAACGTCCTTTGCAGCGTTCCGCTCAGGTACGCGCCGTAAAAGATGTTGTCCCCGAGGATCAGGGCGCAGCCTTCTCCCTTCAGAAATTCCTCGCCCAAAATGAAAGCCTGGGGCAATCCGCCGGGCGTTGGCTGAACACAGTAATTCAGCCTGATACCCCACTGCGAGCCATCCCCCAGAAGGCGTCGATACTGCTCGACGTCCCGGGGCGCGGAGATCAGAAGAACGTCTCGAATCCCCGCCAGCATCAGGGTTGTCAGGGGATAATAGATCATCGGCTTGTCGTAGACCGGCAAAAGCTGTTTGCTGACTGCCAGGGTCAGAGGATACAGACGTGTACCGAGTCCTCCCGCCAGAACGATTCCTTTACGTATCACAATGTTCGCCCCCGGCTTTCCCCTGGCCCGCGCCCCGCCGCTCCAGACGATACGATCCATTTAGAATGGCCTCGACCCAGGGCGCATTTTCCAGGTACCAGGCTATCGTTTTTTTCATCCCCTCATCAAATGTCTCCTCGGGACGCCAGCCCAGCTCGTTTTTTATCTTCGTCGCGTCAATGGCGTATCGGCGGTCGTGCCCCGGACGATCCCGGACGAAGACGATCCGGTCGCGGCAGGGACGTCCATCCTGATGAGGTCGCAAAACATCGAGAGTATCGCATATGAGATGCACAATGTCCAGATTGGCGCGCTCGCAGTTCCCTCCCACAGCGTAAGAATCCCCGGGAACTCCCTTTTCGAGTACGGTTAAAAGGGCTTTGCAGTGATCCAGCACGTACAGCCAGTCGCGGATGTTCCGGCCATCTCCGTAGACGGGCAGGGGTTTGCCGCGCAAAGCCGAAAGAATCATATGAGGAATGAGTTTTTCGGGAAACTGGTAAGGCCCGTAGTTGTTCGAGCAGTTGGTGGTCAGAGTGGGCAGCCCGTAGGTACGGTGCCACGCCCGCACCAGATGATCCGCTCCGGCCTTGGAAGCGGAGTAGGGCGAGTTTGGCGCGTAGGGCGTCGCTTCGGAGAAGGCCCCGTTCTCGCCCAGCGAGCCGAATACCTCGTCCGTGGACACGTGCAGAAAACGAAACTCCCGTTTTTTCCCTTCAGGCAATCCCTCGTAAAAGGCCAGGGCCGCGTTCAAAAGGCAAAAGGTTCCCACGACGTTGGTTTGAATGAAATTGGCAGGCGCGTCGATCGAGCGGTCCACATGAGACTCCGCCGCCAGGTTCAGAACGGCCCGCGGGGCGTGTTCCGCAAAAATGGCATCGAGCAGCGCTCCGTCGCGGATGTCGCCTCGCACAAAACGGTAACGAGGATGAGCGCTTATGTCCTCCAGTGAGCCCAGGTTTCCCGCGTAGGTCAGGCTGTCCAGGTTGACGACCTCGTACCCCTGCGAGAGTAAAAATCGCACCAGATTGCCGCCGATGAATCCGGCTCCCCCCGTGACCAAAAACGACATCGCGAACCTTCCCCCGTATTGAGCTTTATGGTGAATCTGAAACGGGATCGCTCCCTTAATCTGTTCAAAGTTTTCAGCGAAGAAAAAACTCGCTGACGATGGAGAAAGTTTATGCCACGATATGTGAAAATGCAAGCGCGACGAAAAACGGCGGCCTGAATATCCGGCCTGATCCGGTCATTTCAGGGTCGATGAGAGCGCGGCGATATATGACTTGACAGGTCGGGGGGCAGGAGTTAAAGTGAGAGTGAAAAATACTCCGGGGGAGCTTGGCTGAGAGGAAAGAGGCGCTGAAGGCTGCGTCGCTCTTTCGACCCCAGAACCTGATCCAGGTAATGCTGGCGAAGGGAGCGAGAGATTGCAGGCTGTTAAAGGCGGAGACTCGCTCGTTCGAGTTTGTCCGCCTTTTTTGTTGTCCGATAAATTACGAAGGGAGCTGTTTGCAGTGTTGTATTTCGATATCGACGTCAAAAATCCCGGCAGGGCGCGGCTGCAGAAGATGACTCTGGCGGGGCTTTTTGCCGCGCTCACCGTTCTGCTTTCCCCGCTTTCGTTTCCTTTCGGTCCCTCCCGGTGCTTCCCGTTTCAGCACGCCATCAACGGCGTGGCCGGGGTTCTTCTTGGGCCCTTTTGGGCCTGCGGAGCGGCTTTCGTCTCCAGCCTCGCCCGAAACGCGCTCGGCACGGGAACGATCCTGGCGTTTCCGGGAAGTCTTTTCGGCGCGCTGACCGTGGGTTTCGCGGCCAGGCTGCTGCCTGAAAAACACCGCTCCTGGGCGGCGCTGGCCGAGCCCCTGGCGACGGCGACGCTGGGAGCGGGCGTCGCCAGCTTTATCGCGTCGCCGGCCGGCGGTCGGGGTGCGATGTTTGCGGTGCTGTCCGTCGCCTTTCTGGCCAGCAGCGGTCCCGGAGCCGTGATTGGCTACTGCGTGCTGCTGTTCTCAGGCGTGGCGAGAAAGGAAAGACGGCCTGAAGCATGAACTATTGATTCCACGGGGCCCTGCCCCAGGCCCTGTAAGGGGCTTGGGGCAGGGCCCCTTAACCCCGGTTATGAAAAATCAGGTCAAAAATGTTCGTTTACCCGGGGAAGCACATTTTCAGCAGGTCCATGTGCCTGTCGAATTCCTCTTCGGCGATGACGCCGAGCGCGAGGGCGGCTTCCTTCAGCGTGAGGTTTTCGGCGTGGGCGTGACGGGCGACCTGCGCGGCCCTGTCGTAGCCGATGAGGGGCGTCAGGGCTGTGACGTTCATCAGGGAGCGCGTCGCGTTGCGTTCGAGCTGATCGACGTTCGCCTCGATTCCCCGGGCGCAGTGCTCGTCGAAGGAAAAAATCGCGTCCGTCAGCAACCGGCAGGACTGCAGGAAGTTGTGGATCAGGACGGGCATGCAGACGTTCAGCTCGAAGTTGCCCTGTCCCGCGGCAAAGCCGATCGTGACGTCATTGCCCAGCACCTGAGCGACGACCATCGAAACGGCCTCGCACTGTGTGGGGTTGACCTTGCCCGGCATAATGGAGCTTCCCGGCTCGTTTTCGGGGATCGTAATTTCGCCGAGTCCACACCGAGGCCCCGAGGCCAGCCAGCGCACGTCGTTCACGATCTTCAACAGGTCCATCGCCAGCGCCCTTATCGCCCCATGCACGAACACGAGTTCGTCTTTGCTCGTCAGCGCCTGGAATTTATTTCGGGAGGGGGTGACGGTCATGCCGATGCCGCGGGAAATTTCCTCGCATACCAGCACGTCGAAGCCCTTCGGGGCGTTGATGCCCGTGCCGACCGCCGTCCCTCCGAGGGCGATTTCCTCCAGCATCGGGGTCGCCTGCCCGATCATCCGGATGTCGCGGTCGAGCATTCCCACCCAGCCGCTCATTTCCTGACCCAGCGTGATCGGCGTGGCGTCCTGCAGGTGAGTGCGGCCGGTCTTGACGAGTTTCATGAACCTTTGAGCTTTCCCGTCGAGCGTTTCCCTGAGCTGCCTCACCGCGGGCAAAAGTCCATTGACCGCCTTCATCGCGGCGAGGTGCATCGCAGCGGGAAAGACGTCGTTGGAGCTTTGCGATTTGTTGACATGGTCGTTGGGATGGACCCGTATCCCGGAGTCGGCCAGCAGTTCCGAGGCCCGGTGCGCCAGAACCTCGTTCACGTTCATGTTGGTCTGCGTGCCGCTGCCCGTCTGCCAGACGGAGAGGACGAAATCCTCCTCGAACTTCCCGGCCGGCGCCTCCCCGGACGCCCGAACGATCGCCGCGGCGACGCGTGCGTCCAACAGCCCGAGGCCCGAGTTGACGACCGCTGCGGCTTTCTTGATCTCGCACAGCGCCTCGACGACGCCCCGGGGCATTTTTTCGTCACCGATACGGAAGTTTTCGAGGCTTCGCTGTGTCTGAGCCCCGTACCGCCGATCGGCGGGAACCCGTATTTCTCCCATCGAATCTCTTTCCAGCCTGTATTCCATTTGCCCTCTCTCTTCCATACAATGATCCCCTCGTCTCCGGCAATGTTCACGTTACATATGCAACCCCGGCCTTCGAGGATACTCTGACGCCAATTCCTGCATCAAAATATTGAGCCGGTTTACCAGATTTCGCATTGGCAGCGGAGATGCCTTATTGCCATCTTCATATATAATAATTCAACAGAGGAAATATTGAAGGTTTTGCATCGGAAATTTCCGAAGGAAAATTCGTCTGTCGCGCGACGATGATAAGGGATGAGAATACTCTTGAGGCCTGAAAAAGTCTTCGGCGCAGGAAAAATGCCGCAGTTGAAGATTGGAAGCAGAGTTTTTCTGGTGAGTTTTTTCCTTGTGGTGGCGGGTGTTACGATCACTTCCGCGATCAGCAGTTTTGTTTTTGTCCGGACGATGCGCAACGAGATGGACTACACGGTTCTCACGGCTACAGACGGGCTGCGCAGGGAGATCGACGCGACATTCGAGCGCATGAGTTTTTTTTGTCAGCTGCTCACCAGTATGGATGAGCCGGGTCAGCTCATCGTTCAGCGCAGAACCGACGATCTGAACGAGCTGATGCTTCCGTATCTGAAAGTGTCCGAATTCGACACCATCACGGTCACGGACGCTGAAGGGACGGTCCTCAGCCGCCCCCACGCGGCCCACATTATCGGGGACAACATATCGGAGAAAGGGTACATCGGACCGGCGCTGAAGGGGCAGAGAGCCCAAACCGTCGAACGGGGAACCACGATAGGGGTCGGGCTCTTTTACGGGCTGCCCGTGATCCGGGATTCCGAAATTGTGGGTGCGATCGCGGTGGGCGTCAACCTTGGAGAGGCACATATGCTGGACCAGCTCGCCAGCATGTACAGGGCGGAAGTGACGCTCTACTACGGCGACAGAAGGGTCAGCACGACCCTCAGAGAGAACGGCAGGCGTCTCCTCGAAACCAGGGCGAAACCCGAGGTGGTGGAGGCCGTCATGGGGCGGGGAGAGCAGTTTTATGGAGAACTGACTCTGGCGGACGGCAACGTGCTCCGCACCCTCTACAAGCCGTTCGTGGTGAACGGCAGAAGGATAGGAATGCTTTCGGCCGGCGCCTCCACGTATCTGCTCGAACGGGCCATCGCCAGCGTCACGTATCGCGTCGTGGCGGCCGCGACGATTTTCATCCTGCTGGCGATGGGAACGTCCTGGCTGTTCGCCAGAAGCATCGATCGCCTCGCCGCGGAAAAAAACAAGCAGCAGACCTTCCTCAACCTGCTCATGAAGAACAGTCCGGACACGATACTCATCTTCGACGACAGCGGAAGATTTATCCACTGCACGGATGCCTTCATGGAGGAGATACGGATCTCCAGTTTTGACGAGATCAGCGGCAGGATGTTTTCCGAGGTTCTCGGCGATTTTCTGGAGCCGGGGGAAATCGATCGCCTGTGGCTGATTTTAGCGCGAGCGATGCAGGACAAAAAAAACATATCGCTGAATAAAACGCTCGACTTCAGCAGGGGGAACAATCCCCGCACTTACACCATTCGCTTCACCCCCATGCTCGACGCGAATGGAAGCACGATCGGGGCCATGGCGCTCTTTCACGATCTGACCGACTTTCTGCAGGCCAGGCAGGCCGAGGCGGCCTCGCAGGCTAAAAGCGCGTTTCTCGCCAGCATGAGCCACGAGATCCGCACGCCGCTCAACGCGGTCGTCGGCCTGAGCGAGATCGAGCTGCGCAACAATCTTTCGGATGAAACGCACGATAACCTCGAGAAAATACACCGGTCGGGCGCCACGCTGCTCGGCATCATCAACGATATTCTGGACATATCGAAGATCGAGTCCGGAAAATTCGAGATCGTTCCCGTGGAGTACGATTTCTCCAACCTGGTCAGCGATGCGATTCACCAGAACGTCGTCCGCATCGCCACAAAGCCCGTCGTCTTCGAACCCCGGATCGATGCGAACATCCCGGCCAGACTGTACGGCGACGAGATCAGGGTCAGGCAGATCCTCAACAACCTCCTCTCCAACGCTTTCAAATACACGAAGGAGGGAAAGGTCATCCTTCAGGTCTCCGGAGAACGGGAGAACGACAAAATCCGGATGAAGTACGTCGTCAGCGATACGGGCATCGGCATCAAAAAAGAGGATCTGGAGAACCTTTTCTCGGAGTACAAGCAGTTCGACATACAGGCGAACCGCAGGATCGAGGGAACCGGGCTGGGGCTTTCCATCTGCAAAAACCTCGTCGAGATGATGTCGGGCACGATCGAGCTCGATAGCGAGCACGGGAAGGGCTCCACCTTCACGGTCACCTTCTTTCAGGGGATCATCGACCCGACCCCGATCGGGCTGGAGGCCGTTCAGAACCTGAAAACGTTCCGCCTCGTGGAAAGCCGCCGCGACAGCGGACTCGTGCGCAGGCCCATGACCGCCGGAAAGGTCCTGATCGTGGACGACGTCCCCACGAATCTGGACGTCGCAAAGGGGCTCATGATGCCCTACGGCCTGACGATACACTGCGCATCCAGCGGCAGACAGGCCGTCGAGATCATGCGCGAGGCAAAAATTTTGTACGACGTGATCTTTATGGACCACATGCTGCCCGATATGGACGGCGTGGAGGCCGCCCGCATCATCCGCGACCGAATCGGGAGCGAGTACGCGAAAAACGTGCCGATCATCGCCCTGACGGCGAACGCGCTCGTCGGGAACGAGGAGATGTTCCTGAAAAACGGCTTTCAGGGCTTCCTCTCCAAACCCATAGACGTCATGAAGCTGGACCTGATTCTGAACACATGGATATCCGACAGGCAGACGGAAGAAACGCAGCGGCGGCCGGAAGGCCCCAAAGCGCCCCTTTCGGATTTTGACGGCAGCGACGCGGACACGGAGATGATGATGATCGACGGCGTCGACGTCGCGGAGGGGCTCGCGCGATTCGGCAACGAGAAAATCTATCGGGAAATCCTTTTCTCCTACCTGTCCCACATTCCCGAGCTGCTCGACAAAATACGCCAGGTGGACGAGGAATCTCTGCCGGCCTACGCCGTCACGGTGCACGGGATCAAGGGCTCCAGTTACGGCATCAACGCCGACAGGGTCGGGAAGATGGCCGAAGAACTCGAGTCCGCGGCGAAAAGAGGCGACATCGAAACGCTAAAGGCCCGAAACGGTGCGTTTATCGACGCCGTGGATACGCTGCTCGCGAACCTCCGCGCCCTGCGGAAAAAGGATACGAAAGACGAGGCGGCCGGGGAAGAGAGCCCGCCTGACCCCGCGGCTCTGGCGGCCGAAAAGATGATGCGCTCGCTGCTCAGGCAGGCGCTGGAGGATAAGAACATCGGCATTATCGACAACATCCTGAAACGTATGGCCAAAAATTCTCTCAACGCATCGACGCGGGAGGCCGTATCCAGGATCTCCGACCTCGTTCTGATCGCGGAGTTCGAGGAAGCCATCGCGATAATCGACGGACTGAGCGGCGGGAAATGACTCCGAACCTTGAAATTCGAGAGCCCGTTTTCCTGGCGCCAGGGTATACTTGAGATCATTATCCATAATTATATTACGCAGAGAAAGGGCATTTCCGATGGAAGAACGCCGTAAAGTGATTATGTTGATTGACGACAGCCTCACCAATCTCAGAATAGGGAAAGCCACTCTGTCGGACAAATATGACGTTTTTACCGTTCCATCCGCCGAGAAAATGCTGAATCTGCTGGAATCCAACGTGCCGGATATGATCCTGCTCGATATTAACATGCCGGGAATGGACGGCTATAAAGCGATAAAAATCCTCAAGGCACGCCCCGAAACACGGGATATTCCGGTCATATTCCTGACGGCGCAGAGCGACAACTGCAGCGAATTAGAGGGATTGAACCTGGGCGCCATCGACTACATCACGAAACCCTTTTCCCCCTCGCTCCTGCAGAAGCGCATCGAGGTGCATCTGCTGGTGGAATCCCAGAAGCGGGAGCTGCAAAACTACAACAGAAACCTTCAGCAGATGGTCGCCGAAAAGACGAAAACCGTGGTCAGGCTGCAAAACAAAATCCTGAAAACGGTGGCCGAGCTTGTGGAGTTCCGGGACGACACCGCGGAGCCCTATGTCGAGCGGACGCAGCGTTGCCTTGGAATCATGGCGACCGCAATACTGAAGCGGGGCCTGTACATGAAGCAGGCGAAAGACTGGGATATAGATCTGTTGCTTCACTCGTCGCAGCTCCACGATGTGGGCAAAATATCCGTCCGGGACAGCATCCTCAGAAAACCTGGACGACTGACGGACGAGGAATTCGACGAGATGAAAAAACACACATCCTTCGGCGTCAGTATCATCGAAAAGATCGAGGACAACGACAGGGAGGACGACCATTTCCTGACGTACGCCAAAATTTTCGCCGGCCTGCACCACGAACGATGGGACGGCGCCGGATACCCCGATGGGCTTCGGGGAGAGGAGATTCCGCTGCTGGGCCGACTGATGGCCATCGCCGACGTCTACGACGCCCTCACCTCCGAACGGCCATACAAAAAACCCTTCTCGCACCGTGATGCCGTGTCCATCATCGCGGATGGAAAGGGAACTCATTTCGACCCTCTGCTGACCGACCTGTTCATCGAAATCGCCGACGAGCTGGACCGCCCGGAGGAGTAAACGTCGCCACGCAAGGGAGATCCCTGGGATCTTTTCGAAGGCAAAGCCTCAGAGCTGCAGCGCGCCCTGCCGATCTTCGGGGTTTTGACAGCCTCCGCCACGGCAAGCGAAGTCAACAACATCGCGGTCGTCTCCAACCCCGAAAAAGCCATGAAAACCTCCTTCACCAGCCCTTTTATTTACCCGCGTGTGTCCATCATCGACCCCTCGGCGCAGGCTTCTCTGCCAGAAGAACAGACGGTCAACGGCGGTATCGACATCATGGCTCATGTGATGGAGCGTCTGTTTGACGGCGCTGAAGGCGTTGAATTGATAGACGATCAGGGATATGCCCTCGTCAGGAATATGATAAAGTTGATTCCCGAATTGCGAACGAACCCCGAAAATTACGAGGCTCGCTCTCAATACGCCTGGGCGGCTTCTCTGGGTCATAATGGCTTCTTTTCCTGCGGACGCGGGGGAAACGGCGATTTTTCCTCGCACAAACTCGGACACTCTCTCTCATTGTTATTTAATACGCCGCACGGAGCGTCTCTCGCTGTGATGATGCCCGCGTGGGCCCGTTATCTTTACAAGGACAACCCGAGGCCTTTCGCTCGCTTCGCGGAAGCCGTTTTCGATGTGGAAGACGGCAGTGAGGAAGAAAGGGCGCTTGAGGGCATCGAGAGACTGGAGAGTTTTTACCGCTCGCTGGGAGCTTCGACGACTTTGCGCGAACTGAACGTAAAGGAAGCCGATATCGAACGCCTTGCCCAAAACGCCGC